>NZ_JAIXMZ010000029.1:0-2625 GCF_020328025.1 Candidatus Endomicrobiellum pyrsonymphae
GCCACCGCCTGTGCCTGCGCCGTCTTGTGCCGGTTTTGGTGCCGGTGGCAGAGAAGGATGTGAATCTTCAGCTTCAGCTTTAGATTCAGGTCCACGTGTCAAATTATTACCTTTATTACTCTTACCACACGAAGACAACACAATTGACAACATTAGTAGTACTGCTATAGTTTTTTTAAGCATAAATTCAAATGTTTAATTACACCAATTAGTACCAAAAACAAAAAGAAAAATCAATGCCTCTCTTTCAGACCAAGTCAAACAAGTTTTACTTTTAAAGTTTAAATAACATTTTTTTAGTTTGATTATGCAGTAAAATTATGTACAATAAACATGATAGTTGGGACACAATTTGTCGAAATTATCGTGGTTTAATGGGTTGAACTTTGAATCCATATCTTTAATATGCGCAAGCATTATGTCTAAAAAAATTGCGGAAGGCGCTCAGACTCTTGTCTTAGATGTAAAAACAGGTAATGTCGCCTTTATGAGGAAATGTTCGGACGCGGAAAGTCTCGCTCAGAATTGGTATTGCTGAAATGTTGATAAGTGCGGGAAGAGAGAAAAAGTGAGATAGCGTAGATTATTTCGCGGGTGTTTTATTTTATAAAAAAACAAATGATTATGTTGAAAAAGGCGAGATTATTGCCGAGCTTTTGTACAATTCTTCAAAATATATTGATGAAGCCAATTCTGTAATGTGTGTCGCGTACATAATATCTGAAAATAAAAATGAAAATATAAAATTAATAAAGGACATACATTATGAGCGTCGCGGACAAAGAATGGAAAATAATTAAGAATGATTTTGAAAAAGTATCTAAAATTGCTTCTTCTTTACCGTCGATATCGAAGATTGCCTCAATTCTTGTGGGCAGAGGTATTGATACTGTTGAAAAAGTCGAGCAGTTTATTGACGGCGGCATCGAAAGCCTACACAATCCTTTTCTATTTTCAGATATGTGCAAAGCTGTAAGTAGAATAAGGACTGCTTTGGAATTGCATGAGAATATTCTTGTTTATGGCGATAAAGATGTTGATGGCATTACAGCGGTTAGCATAATTGTAAATACTATAAGGCTTTTAGGCGGAAATGTGGAATGGTATGTGCCTGCTGATGAAGGTTATGGTATTCATAATGATATTCTTTCAAAATATGCAGCTAAAAATGTTAAAATTTTAATCACGGTTGATTGTGGTATTTCGGCTGTGGAGGGAATTGCTTATGCAAAAAGTCTTGGAATGTATGTTATACTCACAGATCATCATGAACCGCCATACGAAGGTCTCCCAAAAGCAGACGCGATTATAAATCCTAAGGTTTGCAGTTCAAAATATCCTTTTAAGCAGATAGCCGGTTGTGTCGTATCTTTAAAAGTTATGCACGCCCTTATGCTAACTTTTTGCAAAGAATACGATAAAGAAGTTACGTTGTGTTTCGGTTTGAAAAATGATAGTGATTTTTGCGGTAGTTATATTTGTTTAAAGAATGATTTAGAAATGAAAAAAGCAGACTTTAAATCTCTCAAAGAAATAAAAGATATTGTAACGCAAAGCTTTAGATTTTACACAAATGCTGCAGATATAAAAGAATTTTTAGTTCAAAGCAATGCTCTTTTAAAAGATAAGATTGTTGTGATTTCGGATGCTGTGAATGATATTCATGATTTAAAGAAAATATACAAAGTCAAAAAATTAGACAGTGAGATTATAATTAAAGAATTTTTTGAAAATAATCTTGATTTATGTTCGCTGGGTATCATTGCCGACTCTGTGCCGTTAATAGATGAAAACAGGATTATAGTTAAAAAGGGCTTGAAGATAATGGAAAAAAATCCTCATGCAAAACCGGGTCTTGGTCTTTTACTTGACGATGCCTTGTTTTCAAAAGGTATCCATAATATTACGGCAAAATTGGTTTTGTGGAGTATTACACCAGTATTAAATTCTTCAGGTCGTATGGCGAAGGGGATGTTATCTGCTAAGCTTCTTATGACAAAAGACATATTTCAGGCAAAAAATCTATACTCTGATATAGTTAAATTAAACGAAAATAGAAAATGTTTGCAATCTACAAATATGGAACAGTTTAAACATCTTTTAGAAGAACAGTGTAATCTTGAGAATGATAATGTTCTAATAGTTAAAGCGTTAAATCTTGAACATGGCGTTACTGGTATAGTGGCATCTCAAATGGTAAAAACATATTCAAGACCGGCATTTTTGTTTATCAGCGATGGGCGAGAAGCCACAGGGGCCGCACGATCCGTTGCCGGTTTTGATGTTGTTGCAGCTCTTGAAAACGTAAAAGATATTCTTATAAAATATGGCGGTCATAATCAAGCTGCAGGTTTTACTTTAGAAGATTCAAAAATAGAAGAATTTACAAGAAGAATTTCTGAGTATGCCGACAAAAACTTAAAAGAAGCGATGATAGATAACACGTTTCTTATTGAGGGCGAATTAAAAATTTCGGATATAGTTGTAGATTTTTATAACCAAGTGGAAGTAATGGAACCTTTTGGGGTTGGAAATTTAAAACCTGTATTTTGTATAAGAAGGGTAGCGCCCACCGAAATTTCTGTTTTTGGAAATAGAAATGAACATTTAAAATTTAAAATTTCC
>NZ_JAIXMZ010000029.1:2635-14136 GCF_020328025.1 Candidatus Endomicrobiellum pyrsonymphae
AGCAAAATAGCGCAGTTGCAAATAATAGATATAAAACCTGTATTAGGTTAAATAAAATAAAGAGCGAGTGGTGAATGAATGAAAGGAAATTCAGTAAAAATTGCGTTTATTGGCGGCAGTGGTTTGTACGAAATAGACGGCATTGAAAATGTTGTTGAAAAAGATATTGATACGCCCTTTGGCAAGCCGTCGGATAAGATAATTACAGGGACAATCAGCGACATATCTTGCGCTTTTTTGCCAAGACACGGCAGAGGACATATCATGAATCCATCAGAAATCAACCAGAGAGCGAACATGTATGCGTTAAAATCTTTGGGTGTAGAACAGATAGTTTCGTTTACAGCGTGCGGTTCATTAAGAGAGAATATGAAGCCGAAAGATTTTGTTATTCCTGATCAAGGTTTTGACAGGACAAAAAACAGACCTTCAACATTTTTTGAAAAAGGAATAGTAGCCCATGTTTCAATGGCGCATCCATTTTGCAATGAAATTAGAGAATTAATATGTAAAACTATTTATGAACTCGGGATAGAACATCATTTTGGCGGAACCTATGTTTGCATTGAAGGACCTCAGTTTTCTACAAAAGCAGAATCTGAAGCAAACAGAAACTTAGGATTTTCAGTTGTTGGAATGACATTATTTCCAGAGGCAAAGCTTGCTAGAGAAGCCGAAATGTGTTATGCAAATATATCTCTCGTGACAGATTTTGACGTTTGGAAAGAAGGCGAGGAGGTAACAAATGACGCTGTAGTCGCAACTGTTGCGGCAAATGTAACAAACAGCAAAAGAGTTATTAAAACTTTAGTTGGAAAACTGGCAGAGAGAGAGAAACATTGCTTTTGCGGTTCTTCATTAAAAACAGCTCTTATGACTGCTCATGAAAAAGTAGTTTTGAGTCCATATTATAAAAACATTTCTTTGTTTGTTGATAAATATTGTAAGAAATGAAAAGCGAGAATAGTTTTTGGTTTGTATCCTATGGCAGATGTTACAATCGCTACGATTCCTTGTACTATAATTTATTTATTGAGGCGGAAGTATATATCGAAGGGTCGTTATAGTCAACTAACTTTACATTGGCGCATAAGGATAGAAATCTTTAGAGTTAGATAATAAAAAGTAGGGATTATGGCAATAAAGATTGTGATTTTTGATTTGGGGAATGTTATATTTAAATTTGATTTATTAAAGTTTGTTAAAGCATATGTCAAAAAGATTCCAAATCATAAAATAACAGACTTTAATAATCTTATCCCCAGTTATTCTGATGTTTCTCATGTCTATGAAAAAGGCAATATTTCGTCTTTTGAGTTTTACGATACTGTTGCTAGAAAAACAAAATATGTTGGGACTTATAATGAGTTTGCCGTTCAGTGGAATAATATTTTTGAACCAATGCCTGAAATGATTGAACTTATCGCGGCGTTATCTCAAAATTATCGGCTCGCCGTGCTTTCCAATACGAATGAACTTCATTTTGACTACTTGAAAGAACGTTATCCCGAAGTGTTCGCTCTTTTTAATAGACTCTTTCTCTCGTACAAGATGCATTCAAGAAAACCTGAGGATGAAATTTTTCTGAAAGCAATACAATGTTGTAATGTTTTGCCTTCAGAAATATTTTATGTTGATGATTTAGAAGACAACGTTACAGTCGCTAGAAATAATGGTATAAATTCGCATTTATTTACAAATTCAACAGTTCTTATAAAAGAATTGAAAGACAAAAAGATGCTAATGCAACAATATTAAGGTGGTTGACTATAAATGATAGATTTTGGTGTAAATTTTAAAAAGCAGGAAGACATAGCTAAAAAATTTGAGAAATATGGCGTTAAAGAATCTGATATTGAAGAAAAGTTTGTACGCTCTCCCGGCAAGGGTGGACAAAATGTTAATAAAGTATCGACAGCCGTTTATTTAAAACATCTCCCCAGTGGGACTGAAGTTAAATATCATAAAGAAAGAACACAAGGATTGAATAGATTTCTTGCAAGACGGTTGCTTGTAGAGAAAATTGAGGAAAATATTTTAGGAAAAATGTCAGAGAAACAGCAAAAAATAGAAAAATTACGACGACAAAAAAGAAAACGTTCTAAACGAGCAAAAGAAAAAATGCTAAAAGCAAAGAAACAGATATCTTGTAAAAAAGAGCTTAGGGAAAAAATAGTTCATTAATGAATACGAAAGAGTCGCCTCACTACATTGGACATAGAGACAGACTTAGAATAAAATTTCTTACGGGAGGATTTGACCATCTTACTGATTATGAAATATTAGAGTTAGTTTTGACATACGCATTACCTAGAAAAGATGTAAAAATTTTAGCGAAGGAAATGATAGATAAATTTGGTAATTTGAAACAAGTTTTTGATGCCGATATTGAAGAATTAAAGCAAATAAAGAATATTTCAGATTATTCCGCGGGTTTTTTATTCTTTTTAAGAAAATTTACTTCGTTATATTTGTCTTTAGAAATCAAAGAAAAAGATAAGCTGTTGTCGCCATTAGAAGTAAAAAATTATTTAATTTCATCTTTAAGCGGTGAGAAAATAGAAAAAGTTTACGCCATAGTATTAAATGCTGGAAACAGAGTTACAGATTGTTTAGAGATAGAAAAAGGTACGGTAAATAAGTCTTTGCTTATGCCAAGAAAAATTGCAGAAATTGCTTTAAATCATAAAGCGGCGGCAATTATAATAGCTCATAATCATCCCGGTGGAAATTTAAAACCGTCGCAGAATGATATAGATATTACCGGTGTTGTTAAAAAGGCCCTAGAGGCTATAGAAGTTTCTCTTTTAGATCATATTGTCATCGCAAATAACAATTATTTTAGTTTTAAGGAATATGGTTTGATATAGAAAATTTGCTACAGTTTTGAGATAGATGAGGCTTAAAATGAAAAACAATTTTCAATCAGTGGAGCTTAAAAAAAGAAGTGTGCAGATTTATGATTTAGCATAGTATCAAATTTCATGCTTATCAGACCAACAATCCTATGAATGATGAACTCTTTGTTCTTGAAAAAAATGGCAAGATTGTTGTTTTTGAGACTCCTCATCTTGATTAAAAAGAAATATTCCGATTATGCAGGCGATAATTATCTTGATATGACTGTCAAATCCTTTTTCTAGAATTAAAGGAATTGAAATAAAATCACAAGCAAATAGTCGAAGTTTACGACTACGTACTTCTCGTAGCTCGGTAATGCCAAAGACATTACCGAGCTTGCATATCCCGACGGCTTCGTGATCACCCCTTTCACAGAAAAAGGGGAATTTACTGCAAAGTTAGGTTTTATGATAATTATAAATACAGGAAACGGTAAGGGGAAAACAACTGCCGCCATAGGACAAATAATTCGTTCTTTAGGGCAAGGTTTTAAAGTTTGCCTTATACAGTTGTTTAAGGGTGAGAAATTTTATGGCGAGCAAAAAATTCTAGCGCAACTAAGCAATTTAGATTTTTTTGCTTTTGCAAAAGAGCATCCTTGCTGCGTTAAAAATATAAGTTTTGAAAAAGCTGTGGAAGAATGTTGTTTAGCTATGGACAAATTGAAAGAAATTGTAAGTTCGACTAATAGATATGATTTGATTGTTCTCGAAGAATTTAATATTGCATTGAGAGATAAATTTATTGATGAAGGTGGATTCATTGCGCTTGTAAAATGCTTATCACAAAGATCAAATGTGATTGTGACAGGCAGAAGCGCACCTCAATCTTTAATTAAGATTGCTAATTTAGTTACAGAAATGAAAGAAATTAAGCATCCGTACAACGAAGGAATACAAGCTCAAAAAGGTATTGAATATTAGCAATGAGTAGCGCAATCAAAAAATTACAACGTTTATGCATTATTTTATTTATTTTTACAGCAACCGCATGTGCGGAAGAATACAAATGTATTATCTCTCTAGCTCCATCTATCACGGAAAGTCTTTATGAATTAGGATTAGAGCAATCTATAAAAGGCATAACGATTTATTGTCCCAAAGGAGCGATTAAAAAAGAAATTATAGGCGCGCTTTTAGAACCTGACATAGAGAAAATAATTTTACTTAATCCGGACTTAATTATCGCAACTAAAGAAGGAAATAGCAAAGCAATAGTTGAAAAACTTAAACGTTTAAAATTTGACGTATATGTTGTGGAATCACCAGAAAATTTTAACGAGATATGTGAAAATTATTATCGCTTGGCGGAAAAACTTGATAGAACAAAAGAGGCAATAAAGATAATCAATACAGCAAACGATTCCTTACAGGAAATTTACGATAGATTAAAGAATTTTGATAAGTTAAAATTGTTCTGGGAAATAGGTATAAAACCACTATATACGGCGGGTAATAAAAGTTTTGTAAACGATTATAATTACTACTCTAAAACAATTAATGTGTATAAAAACATAAATGCGCGTTATTTATCTGTTGACATTGAAGACGTTATTGAACGAAATCCCGATATTATACTTCTTGTAAATACAGGGTATTTTAATAGTCAAGAACCTAAGAATTGGAAGAAATATAAAACGATAAACGCTGTAAAAAATAATAAAGTTTTTATGATAAATTCCAATAATATATTTGCCACTACGCCTTTAACTTTTGCAAATGGCGTTAAAATAATTACGCAAGCAATATATGGAGATATTTTTAATGATAAATAAAAAATATCTCATTGTTTATTTATTGATGCCTGTGTTAATTATAGCTGTATTTCTGTTCTCTTTGCTAATTGGTTCAAATGAGATATCATTTTTTGATGTAATAAAATCATTGCTTGGCAATACAGATGAAAATATCGTAGCAATAATAAAAAATATACGTTTTCCAAGAACTATTATGGCTTGTATTACAGGAGCAGGACTTGCCGTGAGCGGTTGTGTATTTCAGGCAATATTAAAAAATTCGCTGGCAGATCCTTTTACGCTGGGTATTTCCGGCGGGGCGGCTTTTGGAGCTGTAACGGCTTTTGTTTCAGGTCTTGCCACAATAACAAGTTTTTTTATTCCGCTATGTTCTTTTGTAGGCGTTATCCTTTCCGTATTGATAGTGTATTTGCTGAGTATGTATAAGAAATTCGATCCAAATGCAATGATATTGTCGGGCGTGGTTATAAGTTATGTTTTTTCTTCTGCAGTTATGCTTATGTTTTCATTGTCTCCGTCATACGGCATTCATGTTGCTTTTGTATGGCTTATGGGAAGTTTTTCGATGATTGACGAAAGGTTTTTGCCATTTGTTGTATTTGTTGTGTTATCAGGCATAATAATTTTATCTTTATCAGGAAATATAATTAATGCGATATCTTTAGGCGGGGAAAAATCAAAAACAATTGGCTTAAATATTGAGAGAAGTATAAAAATTCTTTTTATTGTAGCGTCTTTTATTACAGCTGTAACTGTTTCCTTCTGCGGTATTATAGGGTTTGTAGGTTTAATGATACCGCATATAATGAGGAAGATAGTAGATACAAATAATATAATTTTAATACCGGCTTCCGCTTTTGCTGGCGCAATATTTTTACCGTTATGCGATACTTTAAGCAGAGCGTTATTTGCTCCAGTGCTAATACCTGTCGGAGTAATTACAAGTATAATCGGCGGCTTGTTTTTTGTATTTTTGTTGCTTAAATCGGAGCGAAATATATAAAATGATACGCATAGAAAATATTACGGCAGGTTATTTGCAACAAGAAGTTTTAAAAGATGTTTCGTGCAATATAAACAACAAAGATTTTTTTGGAATAATCGGCAAAAATGGAGCAGGCAAAAGCACTCTGCTAAAAGTATTGTGCAATCTAATTAAACCATATTCCGGCAACGTTACTATAGATAATAAAAATATAAATTCTTTTTTAAAAAGAGACTTTGCGAAAATAATTTCTTTTTCATCTCAGCATATTGATACTTCAATGCCTTTTACCGTCTCTGAATTTGTTATGTTTGGAAGATACCCTTACATGAATACTTTAAAAATTCCGTCGAAAAATGATTATGCTGTTATAGACAATGTTATGAATTCTCTCAATATAAAAAATTTTGCCGAGAGAAAAGTTAACAAACTTTCATACGGAGAGAGACAAAAAGTTTTAATAGCTCAAGTTTTGGCTCAAGAGACAAATATCATCGTTTTTGACGAGCCGACATCTCATTTGGACATTGGTAGTCAAAATAAAATTCTTGAGATTTTACGAGATCTAAATGAAAAATACAATAAAACTATAGTTTTGACTTTGCATGATTTAAATGCTGCCGGTGAGTTTTGTAACAAACTTACTTTAATGGAAAACGGTTCAATTTGCAGTTGTGGAACGCCTGAAGAAGTTTTAAATTGTAAAGACATTGAAAGAGTTTACAATACAAACGTTGTAGTGAAAACAAATCCTATTTCCAATAAACCCTATGTTATACCTGTAAGCAGGATAAAAGAATTAAGGAGGTAATCATTGTGAAAGAATGCTGTTTAAAATTGTTTTTATTGTGTAAAAAATCATTGGTAATATTCTGTCTTATTAATTTGTTGGCGAGTAATGTTTTTGCTCAAGATATTTTTTTAACTTTGGATAAGTATGGTGAAAGAACAGAAAAATTGCCTGTCAACGTTAAAATTATTTCAAGAAATGATATTGAAGTAAAACACGTAGAAACGCTTGGCGAACTTTTACAAAACGAAGTTGGCATTAATTTTCAAAGTAATGGTGGCGCTGGCGCGGTCACAAGCGTTACGATAAGAGGAACGTCATATCAACAAACTTTAGTATTAATTGACGGAAGAAAAATTAATGATATTAGTCTGGGCGGGGCAGATATTACATCAATATCTACCAATATCATTGAAAGAATTGAAATTATAAGAGGTTCCGGAGCTGCAATTTACGGAGCGGGCGCTTTTGGTGGCGCTATTAATATAATAACAAAAAAAGCGACCGATATCTCTCCTATTATTGAAGGCGCTATATCATATGGCAGTTTCAATACGTTTAGTCCGTATTTAGATGGAGCATATGCGACTGATAAATATGCTGTTTTTGCTTCAATATCCAATATTTCAAGCGATGGCTACAGAGACAATTCAAATTTCACAGACTGTAATTCTTTTTTTAGTGGGCAATTTAACATATCAGACATGTCAAAATTATCATTAACAGGAAATATCTATAGAAGTAAACTTAATGTTTGCGGATCTTTAGCGTACCCTACTCCTAAAAATAAACTGAAAAATGATAATAAATATGTACAGCTTGAATATAACTACATCTTCGACGAGATATGTCGCTTTGATATTAGAGGATATTTATCAAACAATATGAGATATTTTTATGATGCAACAAAAAAATCTCACAGTGTGCCATTTAACGAGGAAATAAATAAATACAATTCCGACACCTGTGGAATAAATGTTGATTTTCATTATAAAGAACATACTCTTGTTGGACTAGAATTTGAAAACGATTGCTATAAAGAAAACGAAAATTTATCAGGACATAATTTGAATAAAAATAGGGGAAATTATGCAACTTATATGCAACTTAATTTACCGATTAATAAGTTTACGCTAATACCGGGAATTAGATATGACAACAATACTAAGTTTGGAGACGTCGCGACACCCTCCATAAGTGTGGTTTTGAACGCTGGGGAAAAAGTAAAAATTTCCGCGAATACGGGAAAGATTTGGAGATCTCCTACTTTTGCAGACTTATACTGTAATCAACAAAAGTATAAAATATATGCTAATCCTGACTTAACGCCGGAACATGGAATATCAAGCGATTTGGGAATAGAGTACGCATACGATAAAGTTAGGTTAATGAGCAGCGTTTATTACATCAATGGTAAAGATTTAATAATCTGGGAGTATAACGCAACTAATAGTGAAACACACGTAAAAAATATAGATAAAGCAAAACAATATGGCGTTGAATTTGAAGCAGGTTATATTATGACATCATATCTTAATTGTAAACTAAACTATACATATCTTAAGTCAGAAAATGAAATAACGCATAAAACATTGACGTACAGACCTGCAAACACAATAAATTATAATATTACTGTCAAACCATTAAAGAATTTGTCATTAACTGCAAGTCTATTTTATAAAAGCAAAGTATTTACAAATGGTGAAAACACTAAAAGTTTAGATGATTTTATTACTCTTAACATAAATTTAAATTATAAAATAAACGACAATCTAAGTTTTTGGGTAAAGGGTCTCAATGTGGGTAATGCCAAATATGAACTTCAAGATAATTACCCAATGCCGGGGATTGCCATATATTCCGGCATTAATTTAAAAATTTTAAGATAACAACGTCATTGATAAATTAAATTTTGGAATATTTCCTAAAAAAAGTAACAGTTGTGTAGGCTGAAATAATGCCGAGTGTTGCCCCTGCTAAAACATCATACGGGAAATGACTTCCCGCGTAGATTCTATAAAAACCTGAAGCCACCGCAAAAAATATATACCAGCGCCAATACTTCTTTACCATCATAAACATGAATGCGCATAGCGCAACTGCTATTGAAGTATGTCCTGAAGGAAAAGAGTTCTTATGTATTTTTTTTTCAAACAGAGTATTTACATTTTCATCGCCAAATACGATTAATGGGCGAGGTCTCTCGAAGTAACATTTTAAGAAAAATGTTGCAATACTTGTTATTGCTATTACGCTTGCTAGAAGGACTAGATTTGTCCAAAAGCTATCTTTTTTATTTCTCCATAATATTGCTATGGAAATTATTAGTATCACAAAAAAACTAATGTTAAAGTTTTTAGAATCACAATAAGATATTGGCGCTACGTAAAAATCTAAAAATTTACATTTCAAATCGGAATTTATAAATTTAAAAACAATATGGTCAAATTTTATAAGTTCTTGCATCAGCTCTTTTTTTTGTCCTAATGCGTCTGCCGTATATTCGTAAGGAAGGTTTGCAGGATTAAAGGATCTACGCATTGTAAAGAAGAAATTTTTAATTTTTCTTACGCCTCTGTAAACGGGGAATATCTCAACATCAGTATAAGAGACAAAAACTTTTTCTCCGTATCTTTCTTTTGGATTAGAAAAAAAGAAGTCGTTGCATAGGAACAATCCATCTTTATTCCTTAAAGTATCTAAATTTCTTTGCCATAAATAACATAAATCATAAGCGTCAATTTTATCGCTTATGCAAAATACTTTAAGTTCCGGAACTGAAGTCGCAAGTTCGCTGGCAAGGTAGCTTTTGTATGTAAATACAAAAGGTTTTTCTTTAGAGGGATATGCGCCGTAAACTTCATTTGTAATATCTATTCTTTCAGGTTTGGCAATGCCGTGTTCTATTTTTTCTATTTGGCTTTGATGCTGAAATTTTTCTAAAGGAATTATTCCATACAATACGCGCATAATAGTCACAATAATCATAAAGATAGCAAGTCCCCATGTAGCATAGGAATAAATTCTAAACCATTTAATATGCCAATTTTTTAATGTTAAATGAGCGACGTAAATTGACAGCGCCAAATAACCCATTGCAAACCAATGTGGCAATATTTCGTTAAAAATATCAATTCCGTTAAAGAGAACAAGTACAGGAAGCACAAAGCATGCAATTATTAGAGTACGCCTGTCTTTTTTTTGATACGCTTTTTTTATGCACGCTAATGTTGCAACAATAAAAATTAAAAATAACAGAGGGGAAACATATCCAGCTTGCACGCCGATTGATCTTCCAAAGAGTATAAATGAAAACTTTGGAAAAGAGCTGCCAAGACTGTTTATGAGAAATCTAAGAGCTGTTGAAGCAATAGTTACAACCCAAAACCACAGTTTGTAGTTCATCCAGTTAATTTACCTGCCATTTGCAATTTTAGTACTTTGAATAAATACTTTATCAAAGTTATAGGTCGTAATTTTGATTCACCGGGAAGTCTTGCGAGAAATATTATGGGGTATTCTTTTATTTTTAATTTATTTTTCTTTTAACAACATCGCAATCCTTTATAGTTTTAATAAAATCCGGTATATATTTAGGAGAATGCGGACACATCTCCGTCCATTTCTACTATGTAACCCGCTTCCTTTCAATAGCTTTTATAAAATCGTCTTTCCCAGCGTAGTCGCCTCTTTTTTTTCTTTTCTCAAAAGAAAGTAGACATTATTGTTTTCTTTTGCTATAAATCCTATCAAATTACATAAAAAATTATCAAATATATATTATTCTATCCTTCTTCCGAAATTACATAAGTCAGACGACGTTTGCCTTCGTTATAAACTTTAGCTAAGTATTCTCTTAAAATGTCCACAGTCAAAAACTGAATACTGCTACAAAATAATATTGCTAAAAAAATATTCATATATAAAATCAAAATCTGTATATTTTTCAATATAAACTTGATATAAGCTTAAATCACATCGGAAATCAACATATTCTTAAAAACGTCCGAAAAACCATAAAAATATTTAAAACCACATTGCAAGACTAATTGATTAGATAAAATATGGGCGCTTTGAACGAAAAATCTTTTTATATTTAGTAATACTTTAGCGTAGGCATAAGAAAGTTCCTTCTGAAATAAAAAGGCAATCAAGGGGTGTTGTTGCATTGGCATCTTGAATTCATCTGATGTCGACGGTAAGAGCGTATAGGCGCGCTTAATAGCGTTGTTTATGGTAAGGTTAAGTGTAAACTATTACTAACTTGATTAGTAAATTAGTAATAGGCCAGGGTGACACCATCAATTCGACTTGAGTTGTTCTTGTTGTGAGGTCGCTAACTTCGCTACTAGCTTTGCTAGATTTACCTGTGGATCACGCCGAAACGAGCAGAGAAAGGCAAACAAACAAGCTTACACATCTTTTTAGACTTAATGTCATCATATTATGTCTTCCTTTTAAGAGTAATGTCATCATACTATTTCCTCTTTTGTTTTTATCTATCAGTTTTGATAAATTTAGATTTAGATATTAGGGGAATGTGGAGCATGTATTGCTTCACGTGAAATTTCACTCTTTTATTTTAGCTCCACTTTTTTTGTTTTGCATTTATAAGAAAACCAACTATACCAAATCAAATGTGATTGTATCATCTCACCAAATACAACTGTTGTGATTATATCAAATCAAAGCTTTTAACAAATCAAGCCACAATTATATGTAATTATATCAAAATTTTTAACAAATCAACCTAAAAATCAGGCAAAGATTATAGGCAAAAGTCAGGCAAAGATGACAAACAGAAATCAATTAAAAAACAGATATTTTTTAAAACGATTTCACAGCGAAGAAGTTTTAACGAATGGAACGATTTTAAAGCTATAGAGTTTCAAAGGTACAACGAAACAGAACGGCTAATTTTGTATTTTAGGTTACATTTGGGGATATTAAACAGAAAAGAAATATCAATGAGAACAGGCATACCTAAGTATCAAATAGAGAGATTTGTAAAAGCTATCAGGACTTATGGATATGAAGAGCTATCCTAAAACAGACAGTCATTACAGGGT
>NZ_JAIXMZ010000030.1:0-13975 GCF_020328025.1 Candidatus Endomicrobiellum pyrsonymphae
TCTCTTAGAGAGTCTTTCCCTACTCTACGCTTTTCCGATCTACTCGATAAGATAATCAGCGACATGAGCAACAGCTTCTCTCTCTCCCTCCCTCTCCCTCCCTCTCCCTCTCATCCCTCTCCACCGCCACATTCCACGGCGGCGAAGGCGGCGTGGAATGTGGCGGTGGAGAGGGATGAGAGGGAGAGGGAGGGAGAGGGAGGGAGAGAGAGAAGCTGTTGCGCATACTCTAATGGAATAGTCTTCGGACTCGATAAGATAATCAGCGACATGAGCAAAAGCATAAACCAGCTGTTAAAATATAACGAACTACTTTAACTATTTTTAATTTTTTGACTTTAAAACAACACCGACGGCAATGACAACAACAAAACAATAGTTGTAGCTTGATTTGTTAAAAGCTTTGATTTGGTATAATCATAACAGTTGTATTTGATGAGATGATATAATTACAATAGTTGTATTTGATGATTTGATACAATTACACATAGTTATAGCTTGATTTGTTAAAAGATTTGGTATAATTACAACAGTTGTATTTGATGAGATGATACAATCACATTTGATTTGGTATAATTGATTTTCTTATAAATGCAAAACAAAAAAAGTGGCGCTAAAATAAAAGAGGGAAATTTCACGTGAAGCGATACATATTCCACATTCCCCTAAAATCTAAATTTATCAAAACCGATAGATAGAAACAAAAGAGGAAATTGTGACAATTTAGACAACAACGATGCTGGATTGCTTCGTCATTTCATCATCGCAAGGACGCCGATAGTATGATGACATTACTCTTAAAAAGAAGACATAATATGATGACATCACCTAAATTTGTTTTTATCTTGGATATTTGGATATTTGGTATCGCATAGAAACAAAATAGGAAATAGTATACTGACATTACAATGCCGATAGATAGAAACAAAAGAGGAAGTTGTGACAATCTAGACAACAACGATGCTGGATTGCTTCGTCATTTCATCATCGCAAGGACGCCGCTGGTGCAAATTAAAGCGATTTGGCTATATAAAGCAAGTTCATACGTTGTCACATTTCTTCTTCTTTTTGATTCTCGCCACTATGAGCCATAAAAACATTCCTATCTGCATAGCAAAAATAGCGTTGAACGAAATCACAAGACCTACGATAAGACCTGTCGCGCCACCTATAAGCAACCCTGAAACATCGCAAGTTTCTTCGATGTTTTCGCTCTTTTTAATTTCTTCTTCATCAATATCATCGACCTCTTCTCCACGCTCTTTATGCCTAACTTGTGGAATTGTTTCTATTAACTCTTTTTCATCTGGCACTTGAACCTCTTTTTACTTAATTTTATTTTAGTAAAAATTTAAACTAGCACCGAAAAAATACAACAATTTTAAATATTGTTTTTTAACGCTTCAATTATTGCTTCTTTTGTAATATTAGGGTTTTCAATTTGCATCTCTTCTATTTTACGCTTTGCATCTTGCATCCATTTTCCCGCGGGCTTGTCAAATATATCCAGCAACTCATTACCTGGAATCAGTTCCGGTTTAGGATATAACATATTTTTTGATTTCAAATCTTCAACTCTATTATTCAGTTCGACAAGATTTCGAGCACCATCATCTTTCCAATAATCTACTTTTGAAATTTCCATTATCAAAGTAAATTCAGTCCCGCATCTTTTAACAAATCTACGCACTGCGCTATCGGACCAATCCTTAGAATACATCTTAGGATACGTATGATTTCTTATAATTGAAACAGTTTTTTGTATAAACTCTTTCGAATATTTCAATCGTTTTAAAACATTTTCAGATTCTTTTGCACTTTCAACATCGTGATCACAAAAAGAAATCTTATCACTATTTTTTTTATATGTCGAAAACTTACCTATATCGTGAAGCAAAGCAGCCATTCTTAAGACAATATCATTCCTTGTTCTGTCCAAAACCTTTAGGGTATGTGTAAATACATCGTCAACATGATATTTCACAGACTGTTCCAAGTTCTTCAATCTCGCGAGTTCAGGCAAAATTTCGTGTAACAAATTGATTTCATACATCATAACAAATGCTTGCGATGGTATTTGCTCAACTAAAATTTTATTTAGCTCATCCCTTATGCGTTCAGGCGAAACAATACTAATTCTCTCGACTGAATTTTTCATGGCGTTATAGGTATCTGCGTCAATACTAAACTCTAACTGCAAGCTCTGCCGCACAGCGCGCAATATTCTTAAAGGATCCTGCCTAAATATTACTTCAGCACTTGAAATATCTGTCACTCTAATGATTTTGTTTTTGATATCGTTTAAGCCACCGGATGTAAGATCGAGAACCTTCATATCGCTAAGTCTCAAAAATAAAGCATTTACAGTAAAATCCCGTCTTAGAGCGTCTTGTTCTAACGAGGCAAGTTGAGTATTTGGATTCCTTGAATTGAAATCATAATACTCTTTTCTAGGCATTACAAATTCTACTTCTTCATTATCTATAAATAACTTTGACGTTCCGAACTTTTCAAAAATAACAGGCTCACGGAGTTTGTATTTGTTCGCAAGAATTTTAGAAAAATTTACTCCAGCCAAACGATCGTTCACAGAACTGTCTCTCGGGCAAATCATTATATCCAAATCTTTAGGCTCTCTGTCGAGAAACAAATCTCTTACAAATCCGCCGACAACATACGCGTCAAAATTATTTTCTTTTGCTGTAAAAGAAATCTTATCAACTATGGATTCATATCTTTTCGGTACGGATATTCTTTTCATATCTGTCGATATTATATCATAAAACAGAAAAACAACGCCGTATCTCCGCGTATTTTTGTCAAGCAAAAGTACGATTAAATCACAGTTTTAATTTCTTTTTCTTCTTCGCTATGCTCAGAATGACAATCTAGGCGACACAGCAAAAGCAACAACTTAAAAACAATGCAGACCAAATTTTAACTTTTAAATGTACGTTTAAATATGTAATCTATATTTTTAAATTGCGATTTAACGTCGCAATCTCTTTTTATTTCTGCCGCTGTTAAATATTTCTTTATAGTATCATCGCTTCTCAAACACGCCTCTTCAAGAGATATTTTATTGTCCCTTGCGGCAAAAGCCGCAGTCTGCACCATCGCGTAAGCCTCTTCTCTAGATATGCCCTTGTCTATAAGAGAAAGCAACAATGTACCAGAGAAAATAACATCTTTTGTCTTATCAAGATTTATCTGCATATTTTTAGGATAAACATTCAGCCCGGTAAGCAATCCTTGCATTCTTACAAGCATATAATGCAAAATTGTAGAGGCATCTGGCAACATAATTCTTTCCGTAGAAGAATGACTTATATCTCGCTCGTGCCAAAGAGCAATATTTTCCATAGATGTCATAGCGTACCCTCTTAGAAGTCTTGCGAGTCCGCATATATTTTCAGAAATTATTGGGTTCCTTTTGTGAGGCATCGCAGACGAACCCTTTTGTCCTTTTGTAAAAGGCTCTTCTGCTTCCGCAACTTCGGTTCTTTGTAAATGCCTTATTTCTGTAGCAATTCTCTCTAGTCCCGCACCTACATGAGCAAGTGTTGAAAAATAAACGGAATGTCTATCGCGTGGAACAATCTGCGTTGATACAGGTTCCGGTTTCAAACCCATTTTTTGGCATACATATTTTTCCACTTTTGGATCTAAATGCGCCATAGTACCAACAGCGCCTGATATTTTTCCATAACTTACTGTTTCAAGAGCGAAGTTAAGTCTGTCTAAAGATCTCACAATTTCACAATACCACGAAGCAACTTTCAAACCAAATGTCATCGGTTCTGCATGAATGCCATGAGTTCTACCCATTATCGGAATCATTTTATATTTCTTTGCCAATTTAGCCGCTATAGCCGCCAACTTCTTTGTTTCTTCTATAAGTAATTTTGTCGATTGTCTAAGCTGAGATCCGGTGACCGTATCCAAAACATCAGAGGAAGTCATCCCTAAATGCAAAAATCTTCCATCAGACCCTGTAGTTTCAACAACCGCGCTTAGAAAAGCTATAACGTCATGTTTTACAGTAGCTTCAATTTCATTAATTCTTGCTACATTAATTTTTGCTTTTTTCTTTATTGTATCGACAGCTTTTTTAGGAACTGTTCCGAGTTTTGACATCGCTTCAGCAGCAAAAATTTCCACTTCGAGCATTTTTGCAAATCTATTTTCATCTGACCACACTGCAGCCATTTCTGGCTTTGTATAACGCTGTATCATTTTCTAACTCCTTGCATTTATTTATATTTTAAAGATTGCTTATCAATTATTTAGATGGAAATTCTATCACTTTTTTTATCGCTTTTGGATATACCAGATGCTCTACAGCCAAAACTTTTTTTGCAACGTCCTGAGAAGTATCTGCTTTCAAAACTTCAACTTCTTGTTGTACAATGACTTCTCCGGTATCGTATTCCTCTTCAACAAAATGCACAGTCGCTCCAGACTTTGATTCTTTGGCTTTTACGACAGCCTCATGGACACGATGCCCGTACATTCCTTTCCCGCCAAACTTTGGCAATAGGGCCGGATGTATATTTAACAATCTTCCATGATAAGTTTTTATTATTTCATGTCCAACCATTCTCATATAACCTGCGAGACAAACAATACCGACATCAGCATTCTTTAATTCTTCTAACATTACATTGTTAAAAGATTTTTCATCATTAAAATTTTTCCTTTCTACACAAACAGATTTAATGTTTTCATTCTTTGCGCGCTTTAAGGCATAAGCATTTGGATTGTTTGAAATTACTAAAACAACCTGCGCAAGCCCTTTTAAGATTCCTGTTTTTGTAGAATCAATTATGGACTGCATATTAGAACCACCACCGGATACTAAAACTGCAAGACGCATCATAACGGTATCTCTTTTTTATATATTGGCAAATCAACAATGCGCATTATTTTTTTTGTTCTATTATTTTAACAAACTTTTTTATCGTTTTAAATTTCTTTTTTTCTTCAAAAAGAAATAAATCGTCCATTTCATTTTTTTTTGCGCAATAATTTGGAATATTTTTTGGTCCATGTTTCAAAATTATTGGAAATTTATCAATGTATTGTATTTTTGTAGGAATATAAAAATACTGCTTTATATCATTCCAATCTCTATCTCTTAACGTAACTATCTCATCTAAATAAAAACTTACCCAAGAATTACCAATTTTTGAATTAGATTCAACATTCTTTAATTTATCTTTTGTTATATCTACATAATCGTTATCAATATCAAATCCTATGTAATGTCTGCCCAATTTTTTTGCAGCAATAGCCGTAGTTCCCGTTCCTACGAAAGGATCTAAAACAATATCATTTTCATTTGTTGCCATCAAAATAAGTCGCTCGAGCAAGTGAATAGGCAACTGACAAGGATGAGTATCTCTGTACTTACTATGCTTTATTCTATGAATGTCAGTCCATACATCAGAAATTAATGGTCCATAAGGGTGTAATAAATACTTTTTACCGCCATAATCTTTTGCTAACATATTCGTTTGTCTCGTTCTTTTATGCGGATATCGAAGTTCATTAAAAATTAACTTTTCTGAATTTTTTGCGTAAAACAATATCCCGTAGTGATTAGGTTGTAATGTTTTACCCATTGGAGCTGTTTGCGCATCCCATGCTATCCAATGTTTAAAACTAGCCACATCATCTAAAAAATGTGAATATCTAATTAACCACTTAGGAATATTATGTAAAAATATTGAACCTGTAGGTCTTGTTATTCTCACTAATTCTAAAATCCATATCTTACACCAGTCAAGATATTCTTGATTTTTTAAATGATCATTATACTTACCATATTTCTTTTTCAGGTTAAAAGGAGGATCTGCAAACACCATAGCGACACTATTATCAGGCAACCTTTTTAATAAATCCAAACAATTACCAGCAGTTATAGTATCAATGTACGCTTTTATCACTTAATCCTCTTTTCAACATATTTACTAAAACGATCAATTTCTGTCTTGTGATATGTAAACACTTCATCATAAGCGCCAACCATCCTTTTTAAATCACTCTTTCTTACATACCAGCCTATACCATCAACAAAACCTATAAATTTTGCCATGGGGTAATATCTATGAATCAATTTCTTGATGTTACATTCTGTTTTTGATTTATCGCCTTGTCCCGAAGAAGTGGTTACAAGAAAAGAACTTTCAATGATTATTTTTGGATTTTCTTTATTTGGAATTATAAAATCCATTGTGCGTTTTTCTTGAAACTCATTTTTCAACAATTCTGATAAATCGCCTTTTTCAAAAGTAATATTTAAATCTTTTAAAAAATTGGCAAGAAAATATTCAGGATTATTTTCCATTTCATAAGTTCAAGACTATACATTCTGGTAAGAGCGCCAGGCATTAAGGGAATTCCAGAAAGAGATGCAGATATTTCAAATATACTCATATAACCATTCGCATAAGCGTTTGTGAAAGTTATTCTTTGTTGCACTATGTTGTCAAAATTATTTGTAATTCCATAATATTGAAAAGCATATTTAATAACAAACTCTTTATCAGCAAACGCCACAATAAGCTCTTCCAACATGTGGCGAATAACTCTCGGAAAATAAATAAAATCACCGCTTAAAATAAAGCATCATCACAGTTACTGAGAAAGTCATTAATAAAACGCAAATTTTTAAAAACTATGGTATATTTAAAAAAGCATCATGATATACAGTATAAAACAAGAAACGAAATAACGAGAATATTATTCAAGATGACAAGAAACATATCAATGCAACATTTATTTTGAGTTTTACATCCTGCCGATACTGTATAAATAAAATCTTTTTTATTTTATACCTAGAAAGAAGAACATATCTCACAAGATAAAAATAGATTCTTTCATTTTATGTACAGTCAACTAACTTTATATTGGTACATGCAATATAAAATTAGTTGACTATTTGTTACTTTACAAAATCAACTGCGTTTTGAAAGATAACTTTGCCCCAGCCATATTCACCGTCAAAACTTTCTTTTGCAGGATGCTGCAAAGCGTAAACATATCTTTCAGGGTGAGGCATAAGCCCGAAAACATTGCCTTTAACATTGCATATCCCTGCGATATGCTCTATGGATCCATTTGGAGCTAAAGGATAATCTGGCTTGCCACCACCTTTTGCCGAATATCTAAAAACAATTTGATTATTTTTATTTAAACTTTCTAAAAGTTTTTTATCGGCTGGAATAAATTTCCCTTCACCGTGAGCTATAGGCAAGCTAATTATATCAGGCAAATTTTTTGTCCAAATACAGTTAGACTCATTTTTAGTTTTTTTCTCCGTTTTCAAATAAACCCAGCGACATTCAAATTTATCTGAATCGTTGTAAGATAATGTAGAAATTTGCTTAAAAAGTTTAGGATCGGGCAACAATCCCATTTTAACTAAAACCTGAAAACCATTGCATATGCCAATAACAGGGTTCCCGCTTAATGCAAATTTTTTAATTTTATCGCCAAGTTTGTTTTTAACTTCATTTGCCAATATTTTGCCTGAAGCTATATCGTCGCCGTAAGAAAAGCCTCCGGGAAAGGCTAAAATATCGTATTTAAAGATTTTATCTTTTTTCTCAATAAGCGAATTAATATGAACGCGCTCTGCACTGGCTCCGCATAGCTCAAAAGCTGCTTGTGTTTCATAATCGCAGTTTGTTCCTGCAGTTCTTAAAATCAATACTTTTACTTTTTTCATATTTTATCCTAACTTAAATTTATTGCCAAATAGTGTAAAGTCTTACCAGTTGATAGTATTACGCCAAGAGTTTAAAAGAACTTCGGACTTCTCCTGTACTTTTATTTTATTTTCTTTACTTATAAACATTATTTTTTTATCGTCGCTTACATAACCGACTTCAGCTAATACCGTATCTTCAAAAATCTTTAAAATCATGTCTTCGTTTTCCGGTTTTACTTCGATGATAAACCTGCCATTTGATTCTGAAAAAAGTTTTTCAGATACTGTTAATACACCCTCTGTTTTTATAGCGTCTATATCTATTTTAACGCCTTTATTTGCGGCAAATGCCATCTCACTTATCGCAGTTGCAAGCCCACCGTCAGAACAATCATGGCAAGACTCTATTAAACTCTTATTTATTGCTTGATAGATTTTTTTCATTATATTTTTGGATTCTCTCGGATACACGTTGGGAACAACTCCATCTTTAATATTTTTTATCCTAGCAAGTACCGAACCGCCAAGTTCATTTCTTGTAATACCTAGAACATATATTTTATTGCCTTCATTTTTTAAAGGCATTGTTACCGTATTTGCCGCATTTTCTATAACACCCATCGCCGATATCAAAAGAGCAGGAGGTATTGAATATTTTTTACCACCAATAGAATATTCGTTATGAAGACTGTCTTTGCCGGATACAAATGGGATATCAAAAGCTTTTGACATATCGTAACATGCATTCGCCGCGCGCACCAAACTGCCTAATATTTCAGGCTTGTTAGGATTACCCCAGCAAAAATTATCAAGGATCGACATTTTTTCAACATCAGCGCCAACGGCAACCGCATTCCTTAAAGATTCTTCTATCGCAGATGCCGCCATTTTATACGTGTTTATTTTTCCGTAGTGCGGATTTATACCGTTAGATAAAACAATGCCTTTTTTTGTACCTTTGATAACGGTATAAGGAAATATAACAGCGGCATCGCCGGGACCGGACACTTCTATGACATTTCCCTGCAACGGTTTTATGATTGTCTGCCCTTGCACTTCATGATCGTACTGCCTTATAATCCATTCTTTAGAACAAACATTTAAATCTGCAAGAGAAGCTTTTAGAGATTTTGAGATTTCAGAAGAACTCATTTTCACAGATTTCTGAACTCTCTCTTCTCTTACTTTATAAGCCGCAGACCTTGTAGGTTTTGGAATACCATCATGAAGGAAAGACATGTCTATACTCGTTACGACATCATCGTTATATATAATCGTAAGTTTGCCGTCTTTTGTAAACTCGCCGACAAAAACAGCCTCGACATTTTCTTTTTTAAATATTTCAACTATTTTCTTTTTGCTTTTTGAAGGAACTGCTAAAACCATTCTCTCCTGAGCTTCTGAAATCCATATTTCCCAAGGAGCAAGTCCACTGTATTTTAGAGGCACTTTATCTAAATAAACAATTGCCCCAGTTTTCTCGCCAAGCTCGCCAATTGCGCTAGACAAGCCACCGGCACCGCAATCTGTAACACCTTTATATAGATTTAAATCCCTTGCTTTGAGCATTGTATCTAAAACTTTTTTCTCGATTATTGGATTGCCTATTTGAACCGCGCTGACATCAGATTCTTGATTAAGCTGTATCGAAGAAAATGTAGCTCCGTGTATTCCATCTCTGCCGGTTCTTCCGCCGACAACCAAAATTAAATCACCGGGATTAACTTTTTTCTCTATTTTATTCTTAGGTATTATTCCCATTGTTCCACAATAAACAAGCGGATTTGCCATATAACCGTCGTCAAAACAAACGCCTCCGTTCACAGTTGGAATTCCCATCCTATTGCCATAATCTCTAACGCCTGAAACAACGCCTTTTGCTAGTCTTTTAGGATGGTGCATTCCTTCTGGAATCTTTGAAGCTTTTGTATTTGGATTGCCTAAACAAAATACATCTGTGTTGGCTAACGGCTTTGCGCCGAGACCTACGCCCAAGATATCTCTTATGACACCACCTATACCTGTTGCTGAACCGCCATACGGTTCAAGAGCAGATGGATGGTTATGCGTTTCTACTTTAAAGGCTACGCCGTTTTTAGAATCAAACTCGATAACGCCGGCATTATCTTTAAAGACAGACAAACACCATTTTTTATTTAGTTCAACAGTTGCTTTAAAAATAGTTTCCTTTAAAAGATTATTGTATATTCTTTTCGTTTTTTTATTGCCTGATTCTTCCGTATATTCTATTATCCCAGTTAATGTCTTGTGTTTACAGTGTTCGCTCCATGTTTGAGCTATAGTTTCTATTTCAACATCCGTAGGATTTCTTTGAAGTTTTTTGAAGTAATCCTGCATCGCCCGCATTTCTGCAAGCGACAATGAAAGAACATTCTTACTGCTTAACTCAATCAGTTGCTTATCAGACAAACTTAAGATTTCAATGATTTTACAATTAGTTGTACATTTCATATTGTTTTATACTCTTGAACCAATGTATTGGCTAACAATTTAGTTGCTATTTTATCTAAAACTACTTGTGTAGCTTTACCGTTCATATAGTATTTATGCCCCGTTTTAACTTTAACTTCTTTTGCAATCCCCAAATCTTTTACAGCTTTTACTACGCTTTCTGAAACCGTATCGGTAACGCCTTTTTTGTACCAAACCTTTATGACAGAAACGTCGGAGTCAATAACAGATTTTGAATCACATTCACAATGACGTTTTGCAACATAGTTTTCAGTTATTTTATCACTTAGAAGCTCCAAAGCTATTGTCTTGATCTCGGCAGAATTTATATCGCCATCGATTACGTACAAAGGAGAGTACTCAACTTTTGTTACGCACTTAATCCCTATGCCGAGAATATCAGACAATACGCGTTCTCCATGCGAATTCTTAAATCCTTTTTTTGTAAAAATCTCTATCTCAAACATTAGAACTTTCTCCCTGTCAACTTCTCGTAGGCGCTAATATATTTCTCCATCGTTTTTTCAACAATATCTTTTGGTAATTCCGGAGACGGAGATGATTTGTCCCATTTTATAATATTCTCCAGATAGTCTCTTACATACTGCTTATCTAAACTATCCTGAGGCTTACCTTCTTCATATTTCTCAACTTCCCAAAATCTGGAAGAATCTGGCGTAAAGATTTCATCAATCAATATCAATCGATCATTATAAAAACCAAATTCAAGTTTTGTATCCGCAAGAATTATATCCTTTGAGAGAGCATATTCGCTTACTTTTCTATACAGTTCGATGGAAATTTTTTGCAAACTTTCAGCGGTCTCTTTGCCAACTCTTTTTACTGTTTCTTCAAAAGAAATATTTTCATCGTGTTTTCCGCCTTCTTCTTTGCTTGAAGGCGTAAAAATAGGTCCAGGCAGTTTTGAAGACTCTTTAAGTCCCGCAGGTATTTTTATATCACAAACTGTCTGAAACTTTTGATACTCTTTCCATCCTGAACCAGCAAGATAACCTCTTGTTATACACTCTATATCAACTCGTTCTGCTTTTTTTACTATCATTGACCTATCGCGTAAATATTCATATCGCTTAAGTCCTGCAGGAAAAGAATCAAAGTCGCCAGTAATAATGTGATTGGGGACTATTCCCTGAACAAAATCAAACCAAAACATTGAAAGTTTATGCAACACTTTCCCTTTATTTGGTATCAGCGTGGGAAGCACACAATCGAAAGCAGAAATTCTATCCGAAGCAACAATCAAATAATTTTGTCCTAAATCATAGACACTTCTAACTTTGCCTTTATGCGCCAAAGGAAGATTTATGCCATTCTCTTGATTATTCATTATGATGTCTCCTTTCATTTCAAAACTTCCGTGCCTTAATTATATCATTTTTTATGCGTTATATAACCAAATGACTTAGGCAATGCCTCGCATATCCACTTGGTAATTGTATTGTCTTAAAATACTTTAGTAAAATGACTATCGTAGTGTTCAACCTTAACAAAGTCAAATGAAAATGAGCATAAAATATTTTTGCTGTAAGTGAAAATGATATCTATGATGATAAAAAAATTTGATTTTGAAAAATACTTTGATTGTGTCATTAAAATAATGCCTTTAAATATTGTAGCGCTGACGGCGATGGCAATTTATAGGATATTCTTTTTCTTTTATTTCCAAAATATACCATCGTTTAAAGATCTTTACGGTTATATTTTTCAAGCATTTTTTCTCGGTATGAGATTCGACCTGTCTGTCATCGCTTTGGTTAACGTTTTAGTTATATTTATTTTCACTATTTTTTTATTAATAAAAAATCTAAAATTATTTAGCGTCGCCGTATTTTTTATAAAAATTTATTACTGGATTGCATTTACAGCAATAGCATTATTAAATACAATAGATTTTGGTTTTTATGTTTACTTTGGCGAACATATTAACGTTTTGTTATTTGACTTTTTTTCAGACGATACCTTTGCTTTAGTAAAAACAATAATGTATGACTGGCGTTTCCCCATGGCGTTGCTTATTCTCACATGCGTAAGCTTTGCGATATATAAAATTGTCTCGTTGATTATAAAAAGTTTGACAAACAGACATTGTTTAATCAACGCTTCTTTTTGCAACGTTTTCATCAAAATATTTATAGTTCTCTTTATCCCATTTTTAATATTTTGTTTCGCTCGAGGAACAACATCTATGTTTCCTCTAGGAAAGTTTCATACACAGATATCTCCAAACCAATTTATAAACAATATTTCTATAACAAGCGTTCATTCTCTAATGGACGCAATAGACGCAAAGATGGAACAGAAAAAGGACAAAATTGACATCGTCGAAAAGCTCAAAATTAATAAATATGAGATTGATCTTACATTGTTCAATAAATTATCAATGAAAAATGATGCAGCTAAAAAAATAAAACCCAATGTTGTATTTATTGTTTTAGAAGGTTTCGGCGAACTACCCCTCCTGTATAATAGCAAAAATTTTGACGTGCTGGGAGAATTAAAGCAACATTTTGACAGTGACGCGGTTCTTTATAATTTTTTAGCCGCAGGTGTAACAACAATACATTGTTTAGAATCAACTATACTAAACATGCCGCAAAGACCTTTTTCGATTCAAATTACGCAAACTCAAAAAGCATTTCAACATTTTTCAAGTTCTTTGGTTTTGCCTTATAAACGTTCGAGCTATCTTACAAAAGCAGTATATGGTGGCAGCCTCGCGTGGCGTGGAATTGAAGGATTCTTAAAAGCTCAAGGATTCGATGAAATTTATGGAGAAGGATCAATAAAAAATGAATATCGCCATGAGTGGGGCATAAACGATGCGCAGTTTTTTGAAATTGTCTTAAGAGAACTTAAAAACAATAATGAAACGCCAAAATTTATTTATGCCATGTCGACAGCGACACATCCACCTTACAAAACACCACCGTACTATAAATCTTTAAAACTTGAAATTCCAAAAGAAGTCTTACAAATGATGCCAAATGAAAAAAAATACGGACAGAAAATTTTTGAAAGTTATCAATTTGCAAACAGAGAAGCTGCAAAATTTTTAAGCGCAATAAAAAATTCTGAACTTGCAGAGAATACAATTGTTGTAATAACAGGCGACCACAATTTAAGAGAATTTAAAGCGACTGCATCTGAAGAATTATTCAAAAGATATGCCGTGCCAATGTACATATACATACCCAAGAAATTGAAAAAACGGATTAATCTGGATATTGCGGCATGCCACATGGACATCGCCACAACTTTATACGATCTTTCACTTTCTAATGAAGAATATATTGCTGCCGGACGAAGCATCCTAAGCAATAACTACAATCATATAGCATTTAACAGCGAAGGTTTTATATTGTCAAGTAACAAAGCTATTTCATATAATATAGAAACGGGCAATGTTATATATTTTGACTTTGATTCAACAACCAAAATGCTTTCAAAAACTGAAGAAACGCAAGAGCATAGAGAAATGCTAGAGTACTATAAAAAAACGCTTGCCGTGTCCGATATCAATATATTCTTCATTAGAAATTGAAAAAACGGATTAATCTGGATATTGCGGCATGCCACATGGACATCGCCACAACTTTATACGATGTTTCACTCTAATGAAGAATATATTGCTGCCGGACGAGGCATCCTAGGCAATAACTACAATCATATAGCTTTTATAACAGCTTCCAAAGTCTTTTTTTCTCATGAGCAGCATAACCCTTAATTGTTTCTACAAGGTTAGGTATCAAGTCATAACGACGTTTCATC
>NZ_JAIXMZ010000031.1:0-14081 GCF_020328025.1 Candidatus Endomicrobiellum pyrsonymphae
AATTTGAGAAAAGAAATTGAGTCCATGACAGCGAAGAAAACCTTTGTGAACGTTATGGAAATTAAGAGACCTGAAATTGATGCTCAGCTTGTAGCTGAAGGCATTGCCTTCCAATTGGAAAAACAAATTGCATTTAGAAGAGCAATGAAGAAAACAATTGAAAAGGCAATGGCAGCGGGCGCTAATGGGATAAAAGTTATGGTTGCAGGCAGACTTGGTGGAGCAGAAATTGCAAGAACTGAGTGGCTTAAAGAGGGAAGAATTCCTTTGCAGACCTTCAGAGCAGATATAGACTATGGTTTTGCTGAGGCTTATACAACTATGGGTCAGATTGGCGTTAAAGTTTGGATATTTAAAAAAGAGCTTTTCAAAAAAACGATCAAGGAACTGGTTGAAGAAGCGAAACTGGTGGATGCGTCAGAGATAGCAGAGCAAACGATAGCTCAAACGACGAAAAAACCCTAAATAGTTTAAGACATAAATAAGGGCAGAGGAATTTATATGTTGATGCCAAAAAGAGTTAAATATAGAAAGACACACAGGGGAAGAATGAAGGGCAAAGCGAAAGGCGGTACCTGCTTGATCTTCGGAAAATACGGTCTTCAAGCTCTTGAGCCTGTGTGGATGAACAGCAATCAAATAGAAGCAGCTCGTGTGACGCTCGCAAGGTTCATTAAAAAAGGCGGAAAAATTTGGGTCAGAATATTCCCTGATAAACCAATTACAAAGAAGCCTGCCGAAACGAGAATGGGCAAAGGTAAAGGTGATCCTCTATTTTGGGTTGCGGTAGTAAAGCCTGGAAGAGTAATGTTTGAAATGGAAGGCATTCCGGATGCTGAAGCGAGAAAAGCTCTGACGCTTGCATCGAATAAACTTCCTATACGTACAAAAATTTTACTCAGAGCAGATATTTGAGGATACGATGAAAAGTAAAGATTGGAACGAAATGAAAAATATGACGGATGTTGAGCTCGGTGCAAAACTTAGCGAGTTGCAGGACAAGCTTTTTAAATTAAAATTTCGCCATTTAACAACGCCTGTGAAAAATCCTCTTGAAATTAGGAATATCAGAAGAAACGTAGCAAGAATTAAAACGCTTATTGCTCAGAAAAAAGAGTCCAAAATAAGATAAATAATAGGAAGGAACAATGTCAGAACGTGGAAAACGTAAGTGTCGTACGGGCATAGTTGTAAGTGATAAAAACAATAAAACGAGATTGGTTTCTGTAGAGAGAACATATCGCCATTCCTTGTACGGTCGCGTGCTTCGTAGCAAAAGCAAATTTGCTGTACATGATGATAAGAATTCTTCTCATGTAGGTGATACGGTTAAAATAATGGAGTCAAGACCGTTGTCAAAAACAAAGAGATGGGTGTTGATTGAAGTTGTAAGTAAAACGTCGGAAATCTAAAAATGAAAATTTGTCGAAGGATAAAAGGATGATACAGGAAAGAACTATTTTAGATGTAGCAGATAATTCGGGAGCAAAAAAGATTCGTTGCTTCAGAGTTACAAAAGGTTTGAGACACCGTTACGCAAGTATCGGAGATATAATTCATGCGTCAGTTCAAGATGCATTGCCGCATGCAAGTATTAAAAAAGGCGAAGTTGTTAAAGCCGTAGTGGTTCGCACGGTAAAGGAAATTCGTCGGACAGATGGAACCTATGTTAAGTTTGATGACAATGCGGCGGTAATCATTAACGATGAGGGCGAACCCAAGGGAACTCGTATCTTCGGACCGGTTGCGAGAGAACTTAGGGAAAGAAATTATCTTAAGATAATTTCTTTGGCCCCGGAAGTAGTGTAGTTGGTGTTCTGTAATGTTGTCATTCTGAAAGCCGAAGGCTTTAAGAAGCTAGAAGATCAAAAGTTAACTAAAGACTCAGTGCATTAGTCTAGATATTTTGAAAACGAAATGGTTGCTTCCTCGACGTGACACAGAAGAAAAAAGGAAATATAAATAGGAAATAAAAATGTTTAATATTAAGAAGAAAGACAAAGTTGTAGTTTTATCTGGAAAGGATAAAGGGAAGCAGGGTGAAGTTCTTGATGTTTTTCCGGATAAAGCTAGAGTCATAGTTTCAAAAATAAATTTTGTAAAAAGACATACAAAGCCTACTCAGAAGGATCCAGGAGGTGGCATTCGCGAGAAAGAAGCGCCTCTTGCTATAAGCAAGGTTATGCTTGTATGTCCAAAATGTGGTCAGTCTTCGAGACCTAAGTTTGACAGACTTTCTGATGGAAAGAAGGTAAGAGTATGTCGCAAATGCGGGGAGATGATCATATAACGCTTCAGAGGAATGTTGTAATGTATAAGGCATTTAAACTTTTAATAACAGTTGTGTGCCTGCTAGCTTTTTGATACTGCATGGACGACATATATAGAAATGGAGTTTTTGTTTTTGTAGGTTGTAACAAGAATGATGGTGCATATACTAGAATTATCTCTGACACCAAATATTTTAAAATAAAAGATCAAAATGCTTTAAGTCTCAAGTAACAAAGATAGGTAAGGAATAAGGAAAGAATAATGAATCAACCTCGTTTAAAAGAATTTTATCGAAAAAATGTAGTAAATGAATTGATGAAACAGTTCAACTTTAAAAATATTCATCAGATTCCCAAACTTGCCAAGATTGTTGTAAATATCGGGTTGAGCGAAGCAAAAGAAAACATTAAGGTTTTGGATGTTGCAACTGCAGAGCTTGCGTCTATCACAGGTCAAAAGCCTTTGGTGTGTCGCGCAAAACAGTCTGTGTCAAACTTTAAGATACGTCAGGGAATGCCGATAGGTATTAAAGTAACTCTCAGAAGTGCGATGATGTATGAATTTCTAGATAGACTTATAAATGTTGCGATACCTCGTATAAGAGATTTCAGAGGAATCGAGCCTAATGGGTTTGATGGGAGGGGCAATTTCAACTTGGGGCTTACAGAGCAGTATATTTTTCCTGAAATTAACGTTGAAAAATCAGATAAAGCTAGAGGTATGAATATTACTATCGTAACGACGGCTAAGGAAAACGAGCATGCAAAATCGTTGCTAGAAGCTCTTGGTATGCCGTTCAAAAAAAGAGACAATAAATAGAAACAAGCAAATAAAGCAAAGGATATTTTTCTATGGCAACAACTTCAGCAGAAGCAAAGATGCGTAAACCTCAGAAATTTGCGACACGGTACAGGAACAGATGTCGCCTGTGTGGAAGACCGCGTGGCTTTTATAGAGATTTTGGTCTTTGCAGAATATGCTTGCGCAAATTAGCGCACAATGGCGAAATACCAGGTCTTACAAAATCAAGTTGGTAATAACTTTTAAAGAGGTCGGTTGAATGATTACAGATCCAATTTCAGATATGTTCGCTCGCATTCGTAATGCAAACGTAAAATCACACGAAAAAGTCGATATTCCATCTTCAAAAATGAAAATGGAGATAGCAAAGATTCTAAAAGAAGAAGGCTATATTTCAGACTATAAGAATATTGAAGATCATAAGCAGGGTGTTTTGAGAGTTTATCTTAAATATACTGTTGCGGGAAAAGCTGTTCTTCGGGGAATTAAGAGGGCGTCGAAGTCTAGTTTGAGAATCTACAGAGGTTATGAAGATATGCCTAAAACCGTTGGTGGATTGGGTGTTACAATAGTTTCTACTTCTAAAGGCTTAATGACCGATAGACAGGTAAGAAAAGATAAAATTGGCGGAGAAATAATAGGGTACGTTTGGTAATTATATACGATAACCGTATGAAAGATGTACAGCATTGTTTCCTCTCTTCCATTTTTTTAATTCCCCTTTCAGTGAAGGGGGAGAGGTTGAATAGAGTGAGTCGTACCTCTTTCTGTAAAAAATTAATATTGAGGATCAAAAATGAGTCGCTTGGGTAAAAAACCGGTTCAGGTGTCGGAAAAAGTGAAAGCAGAGTTTAAAAATGGAGTTCTAGAAGTGACGGGTCCCGGCGGAAAACTTTCACAGACAATTGATAATAGAATGGGCATAAAAATTGACAAGGATGGCATTCTTGTCGAGGCGCTTGGAGAATCTCGCGAGCATAATATGCTGCATGGTCTCATAAGGGGTCTTGTTGTAAACATGGTTGAAGGTGTTACAAAGGGTTTTAAAAAAGAGCTTGAGGCAATAGGACTTGGCTATAAAGCAAACATAGAAGGCGGAAAAAAATTAATCTTAGCTGTTGGTTTTTCACATTTGGTGAATCTTCAGATTCCTTCTACTGTAAAAGTTACGGTAGCTCTTACGCCTGATAAAAATACTCTAATTGTGGTAACTGGAACAGATAAATATGAAGTTGGAGCGTTTGCCGCTAGGATTAGAGCTGTAAAGCCGCCTGAACCATACAAAGGTTTTGGTATTAGATATTTGGGCGAGAAAATTATAAGAAAAGCTGGAAAAGCTGCGGCAGCAGGGAAAAAATAGTAGTTTTTGCAGTCATTGATAGAAAAGGATATTAGATGAAAGATTCGAGCGAAAGATTTGATTATCGTGTAAAAAGGGTTAGAAGTAAAATCACGGGAACAGAAGGAAGACCGCGCTTGAGTATTCATCGCGGACATAAGCATATTTATGCGCAGATAATTGACGATAGCAAGGGTATTACTATTGTTTCTGCGTCAACATTGTCTCCTGAACTTAAAGGGAAGTTGAATGTTACCGATACTGTTGTCGCGGCTAAATCCGTGGGTGATTTAGTTGCAAAAAAAGCAGCTGAAAAAGGCATAAAAAAAATTGTCTTTGATCGTAGAGGATACGAGTACACGGGCAAAATTAAAGCTCTTGCAGATGCCGCTAGAGAGAACGGTTTAGAGTTTTAGTAGTTGTCCTAGGTTAAGCGTTCGAGAGTAAACTCGCAGTTGTCTTTCAGCTTTCGCGGGAATTCATGTTGTCGTTAGTTCCTTTTTCTCGTCGTGATTCTCTTTCATTGAAAGGGGTGGTCGCGAGCGTAGCTTGGCGGAGTATAAGATGATGTCAGGCTAAGCCTGACGAAGTATTGATAGAGTCGAGGGTTTTCATCTCGTCGTAAAGTACTTTTCACGCGTTTGTAGGTAAGTAAATTTAATAAAATAAATGTAAACGTAGTTTTTGGGAGGACAAGTTGGCTGAAAAAATAGGAAAACAACAACAAAATAACAGTGGTCTAAAAGAGATAGTTGTTGCCGTTAACAGAGTTTCAAAAGTTGTTAAAGGTGGAAAGAGGTTTTCTTTTAATGCTTTGGTAGTAGTAGGCGATGGGACCGGTAAAGTGGGCTGTGGACTCGGTAAAGCGAATGAGGTGCAGGCTGCAATTCAAAAAGGTAGCGTGCACGCTTCGAAGCATATGATCCCAGTTCAACTTAAAGGAAGCACCATCCCACACGAAATAATTGGTGTTTCAGGAGCAGGAAAAGTTCTGTTAAAGCCCGCGGCTCCGGGAACCGGTGTTATAGCCGGAGGAGCTGTAAGAGCAGTTCTTGAGGCTGTAGGAATTAGAGATATTCTTACAAAATCAATGCGCTCTTCAAATCCTTTTAACGTAGTTTATGCAACGATAGAAGCTCTTAAAGAACTCCGTTCAAAGGAGGAGGTTGCCAAAATCAGAGAGAAAGAGGTTGCTGAAATATGATAGGTTTGGATAATTTACGACCTGCAAAAGGCTCAAAACATAGAAAGAAAATTGTAGGACGCGGAGTAGGTTCCGGACGCGGGCGAACATCTACCCGCGGTTCTAAGGGTCAAAAATCTCGTTCCGGTGACGGAGCTAAAAAAATAGGTTTTGAAGGCGGACAGATGCCTGTTTTTAGGAGAATTCCTAAGAGAGGATTTACCAATCAGTTTCGTAAAGAATATGAAATTGTTAACGTTGGAAGTTTGAATAAATTTGAAGTGGGTGTTGAAGTCACTCCAGCAGTGTTAAAAGAAGCTGGTCTTGTGGGAACGACGAGACTTGTGAAAATTTTAGGAGTTGGTGAACTCAAAAAATCTCTGACGATTAAGGTTGCAGCCTTTTCAAGATCTGCTCTTGAAAAAATTCAAGCTGCAGGCGGAAAAGCTGAAGTTGTTAAGTAAAAGTATGAAGTAATTGGCTATGCGTAGCGACAAATGTATGAGTCGTTGGTTCCTCTTTCCGTTCTCCTTTTTTAAAAAGTGTGGCGATGTCAACGGCATTGTCGGGATATTGGGGGTGTCAGACGAGGTCTAGAGTTTATCCCCGAATGTTTTTATCGAGGATGGTATTGGTGTTAGGAGTTATCTCTCATCGTAAAATATTTCTCATGTGTTTGGCACTCTTCGTTTTGTGTATTTAAGTTTAACGGGAAAAAGCTATGCTAAAAAGTTTCACTGATATATTTAAGGTGCCTGAACTAAGAAAAAGAGTTGTATTTACATTGCTTATAATTGTTGCTTATAGAATAGGAGCTACGGTTCCGATTCCGGGCATAAATAGTGAAGCTGTAAAGTCTTTGTTTGCAGCTCAGATGAATGGTTTGTTAGGTTTTTTGGATATGTTTTCAGGCGGCGCACTCAACAGAATGTCGATTTTTTCGATGGGTATTATGCCGTATATCAACGCATCAATTATTATGAGTTTAATGCAGGGAGCGCATCTCGTTCCTTACTTAGACAGGCTTGCGAAGGAGGGCGAGCAGGGAAGAAAAAGACTTACGCAAATCACAAGATACGGAACGCTCATATTGGGTACGATGCAGTCTTTTGGCTTGACAATGGCAATAACAAGAATGCCAACTCCTTCAGGAATGAGCATAGTCGTTGATCCATCGTGGTCTTGGGTTTCATTGACTGTTGCAACTTTGATTACAGGAACGGTCTTAATCATGTGGCTTGGAGAACAGGTTACAGAGAGAGGAATTGGCAATGGAATATCTCTTATAATTTTTGCAGGTATAGTAGAAAGATTACCTCATGCGGTTCTTAGTATTATCAAGCTTGTGCAAATGGAAGAGCTTTCTATTTTATTTGTTTTATTCCTCGCAACTATTGTGATTGCTGTGCTAATTTCAGTTGTTTGGATCGAAACAGCTCAAAGAAAAATTCCTATCCATTATGCAAAAAAAATGGTTGGAAGAAAAATGTATGGCGGACAAACGTCGTTTTTGCCGATAAAAGTTGATCAGTCTGGCGTTATTGCCGTAATATTTTCAATGTCAATTTTATCTGCGCCTTTGATCATAGCTCAGTTTTCTCCTGGGTGGACAATTTGGAATTTTCCTATAGCTAAAAGGATTTCTGAATTGTTTAATGATGGATCCATAATATATAGTGCAGTTTATGCGTTTTTAGTTATTTTCTTCTGTTATTTCTATAATTCTATATCTTTTAATCCTAAAGATCTAGCTGAAAATATGAAAAAATCTGGCGGATTTGTTCCCGGAATAAGACCAGGTGATCCGACAGCTACATATATACAAAAAGTTTTAGAAAGAGTTACGCTTGGTGGCGCATTGTTTGTTGCATGTATAGCTGTTTTGCCTGATTATTTGCGACGCGCCATGAGCGCTCCGTTTTTCTTTGGCGGGACGTCATTGCTTATTGTAGTAGGCGTATCGCTTGATACTATTGGACAGATAGAGTCACATTTGATTATGCGTCATTACGAAGGGTTTATGAAAGAGGGGCGTATAAAAGGTCGTTGGTTCAACGTCAAATAAAGCGATTCGTTAGTGTTCAACTATTATGCTTTGTCAACAATTTAAAAAGCTTCGCTCTTAAAATGGGTTTGTAAGGGGATACTGAAATTAATGAATTATATACTTATGGGGTCTCCTGGAGCAGGGAAAGGTACACAGGCTAAAAGAATTGTAAAAAAGTTTGGCATAGTACATTTATCACCGGGCGATATGTTTAGAGAAGCAAAAAAATCAAATGAAGTTATAAGTAAACTTCTTGCATCAGGGCAGCTTGTTTCTGACGAGATAGTTGTTAGCATGGTTAAGGATCGTCTTACAAAAGACGACGTAAAAGAAGGATTTCTCTTAGATGGATTCCCAAGAACAGTAAAGCAAGCGGAAGAGTTAGATGCAATACTTAAGGCAGAAAATATAAAAATAGATGCAGTGTTTTTTATAGATGTTTGTTTTGAAGAAGCGATAAAAAGAATAGCGGGAAGGAGAGTTTGCTCTTGCGGAGCAAGTTATCATATAACGATGCTTCCGCCGAAGGAAGCGAACAGATGTGATCTTTGTGGCAAAGAACTTGTTCAGAGAAATGATGATAAAGAGGATATTGTAAGAGACAGATTTTCTGTTTATGAAAAGCAAACAAAGCCTTTGATTAAATATTACAAGAAGTCAGGGTTGCTTATAGGTGTGGACGGATTGAGTAGCGAATCGGAAGTGTTTGAGCGAATAAGCAAGCATATCAAAGTTGTTGTCTAGAGATTGCCACGACTTGTAAACGTCGCAAGTCTCGCAATGGCAGGGTGGCGCTAAAACTTAACAGAACAACTTAAAGCGAGTTGTTCATAACTGTGGGTGTTCTGCTGTGTGTCAAAGGGAAAGCAAATTGTTTTTTAGAAGACAGAACATAGAATTAAAGACGGCAAAAGAAATTGAAAAAATGAGAGTTGCCGGCAAGGTTGTTGGCGAGATTTTGGAGAAGCTTTCCGAGATAATAAAGCCTGGAATAACGACGAAAGATATAGATGTTTTTTCAGAAAAATATATAAGATCATTGAAGATGTTACCTGCATTTTTTGGTGTACAAGGGATGAAGTATCCTTTTCCGTCTTCAGCATGTGTGTCAGTAAATGACGAGGTAGTGCACGGGATTCCTAACGCTTCGCGTGTGCTTAAATCAGGTGATATAGTTTCTGTAGATATGGGAGTGCTTTACGAAGGATATTATGGCGATGCAGCAAAAACCTACGCGGTTGGCAGTATCGCCACCTCAGCTGCAAAGCTCCTTAGAGTTACGGAACAGTCTTTGCAGAAAGGGATTGAGCAAGCGTTGCCGGGTAATAGACTTGGCGATATTTCTTGCGCAGTTCAGGAAACGGCAGAAAATGGTGGGTTTTCCGTCGTAAGAGATTTTGTCGGACATGGAATAGGAAGATCTTTACATGAGGATCCTCAAATCCCCAATTACGGCAAAGCAGACACAGGTGTTAAACTTCTTCCAGGCATGGTACTTGCAATAGAGCCTATGGTGAATGCCGGTGGCTATGAAGTTTATATGCTGGACGATGACTGGACGGTTGTTACAAGAGATGGCAGTTTAAGCGCTCACTTTGAGCATACTGTTGCAATAACAGAAGATGGCTACGAAATTTTAACAAAGGTATAGAATGAATAAAGAAGAGAAAATTATTGTTGATGGAAAAATTTTGGAATCTCTGCCGAATGCAGTTTTTAGAGTAGAAATTATGGAGGGAGGTCATATTATTTTGGCGCATATTTGCGGTAAGATGAGAATGCATTATATAAAAATCCTTCCCGGTGATAAAGTGAAAGTCGAACTTTCGCCTTATGACTTAACAAGAGGCAGAATAACGTACAGAGAGAAGTAAGAATTAGCGATGTAAAACAACGACGAATGTTATTTAGGTGTAAAACTTAAGGATGTAAAGGTTGTTGTTTTGTGGTATAATACATGAGGTGTAGTAAAGCGTAGAAATAAAATGGAGTTTAAAATGAAAGTCAGAGCATCAGTAAAACCAATTTGTCAGAAGTGTAAAGTAGTAAAACGCAAAAGCGTAGTAAGGGTAGTGTGTTCAGATCCAAGACACAAACAGAGACAGGGGTAGTGTTTTTAGTCGAGGTTTGTAAAATGGATTTGATGGTGTTTCTTTGCCTTCTCTGAAATAGTTTTTTGAAAGGCTTTTTAGTGTCGAGATAGTAATGGGATAAAAGAAAGAAGTAAAGAAATCCGGAGGATAGATAATGGCTCGTGTAGCTGGAGTGGATTTGCCAAAGAATAAAAGACTTGATATAGCGTTAAGATATGTTTACGGTATTGGATCTGCCATATCAGACGAAATTATTGCAGAGCTTGCTCTAGATCCTGCAAAAAGAGTTAAAGATTTAACAGAAGAAGAAGTTAATAAGATGAACAATATTATAACCAAAAATTTAAAAGTTGAGGGAGATCTCAGGAGAGAAATTCAAGCAAATATTAAAAGACTTATAGAAATAGGAAGTTACAGGGGTTCTCGCCATAGAAGAAATCTTCCCGTAAGGGGGCAGAGATCTAAAACCAATGGTCGTACGAGACGCGGAAAGAGAAAAACTGTAAGAGCGGGTAAGGCAGTTGTTGCAACTCCTGGCAAGAAAGGCTAAGTTGACGCTTAGTTTTTGAATTTTTACGTCGCAAGTCTTTGCTCATCTGCTTATTTTAAAGAAGATTGTTACTGTAGTAATTGGTTTATGCAAAAATAAATAAAACGTAAGTAAAATACGGAGGACGTATGGCAGAAGAAAAAAAGACCGGTGGATCTAAGAAGAAGAAATATACCGGCAGTGTGGCAAGGGCTTATATATTGTCGACGTTTAACAATACGATTATTAATATAACAGACGAAAGAGGAAATACATTGTCTTGGGCTTCAGCCGGTGGCTCGGGATTTAAAGGCGCAAAAAAGGGAACTCCTTTTGCGGCTCAGATGACGGCTGTGGCAGTGGGTAAGAAAGCTATGGACATTGGCGTTAAGCAAGTTGCGATTTTTGTAAATGGTCCCGGTCCAGGAAGAGAAACGGCAATCAGAGGTTTGCAAAGTTCCGGTCTTGGCATAACGGCTATAAAAGATATTACTCCTGTTCCTCACGATGGATGCCGTATGCCCAAACCCAGAAGGGTATAACAAAAAATGATATTCGATACAACGGTTGCCGATGGATGTTTATTCAAACAGATGCAAATAATCTTGGAGGTCTTCAATAGATGTCACGTTATTTAGGGTCAGTATGTAAGTTGTGTCGTCGCGAAAAAGAAAAACTTTTCCTGAAGGGGGAAAGATGTTCTTCAAATTGCACTCTTGAAAGAAAGAGAGGCAAAAATGGTCCCGGACAGCATGGAGCTACAAAAAGTAAGATGTCCGACTATGCAAAACATTTGCGTGAAAAGCAGAGGGCAAGAAGAATATACGACTTAACCGAAGAACAGTTTAGCCATTACTATGAAGTAGCTGAAAAAATGAAAGGTTCTACCGGTGACAATTTGCTTAAAATTCTTGAGATGAGGCTTGATAATGTAGTTTCGCGCTTGGGTCTTGCTTCGTCTAAGAAAATGGCAAGACAGGTTGTTAACCACGGCAATGTTCTAGTTAACGAAAAAAAGATAGATGTTCCGCGTTACCAAGTAAAAATCGGCGATATTATAACAGTGTCTGAAAAGTATAAAGCAGGTGTTGTTATAAAAAAACTTGTTGAAAAAACAGTATCAACTGTTCCTACGTGGTTGAGTTTTGATAAAAACAAAGTTGCCGGGACAGTTGTAGGCGAGCCACTTGCAGGAGAAGTTTCGCATCCTATAAACAGTCAACTTATTGTCGAGTACTATTCAAAATAAACTAACAGTCGAGAGGATCTGTTAAGTGAGGTTATAAAGAATGAAAGCACCGGATTTAGAGAAATTACGCAAACTTGTTTTAGAAGAAAAAACTGCAACAAAATTTTATGGGCGTTTTACCGCAGAGCCGTTTGAGCGCGGTTACGGTCACACCATAGGAAATTCGCTGAGAAGAGTTCTTCTTTCGAGTCTTGAAGGCGCTGCCATTACTTCTGTAAAAGTTACGGGAGCTTTGCATGAATTTGCAGTTTTAAAGGGCGTTAAAGAAGACGTAGCTCAAATCGTTTTAAATTTGAAAAAAATAAGAGTAAAGTTACACTCTGGTGAGACGGAAAAACTTTATTTAAAAGTTAAAAAAGCAGGGAAAGTAACTGCAAAAGATATAGAGTCAAACATTAATGTTTCGATAATGAATCCTGAACAGGAAATTGCAAATATGGATAACGGTGCAACTCTTGAAATGGAATTGGAAGTATCTTTAGGAAAGGGATATGTTCTTTCCGAAGAGCTTAAATCAAACAAGCATTCTGTAGGGACAATACTTCTAGACTCGTTGTTTTCTCCTGTAACAAAAGTTAATTATGAAGTTGAAAACACTCGTGTAGAGCAGGTTCTTAACTATGACAGGCTTGTTATAGAAATATGGACTGATGGTTCAATATCCCCTCAAGATGCCTTGATAAAGGCAGTAAGAATATTAAGAAACAGTCTTGTAATTTTTACAGGTGATGCTATAGAATCTGAAGAATCTTCTGAAGAATCTATTGTAAAAGATGTGATTGAGGAGGAAGAAATTTACGTCGAAGAAGGAATTTTAGAGCAGCGTATCAATTTTATGGATCTTTCAAAAAAGGCTTCAAACAGTTTGATGAATGTGGGGATTGAGACTATTGGAGATTTGGTTCAAGTGAAAGAAGAGGATGTGTTAAATTTTGCTAAGCTCGGAAAGCGCTCGTTTGAAGAGATCAAAGGGAAACTTGAAAGATTGAATTTGACGTTTGGCATGAAAACTAAAAGTGGAGCAAAGAAATGATAAAAACTTACAACGGAAGCAAGCTTGGAGTTACAAGTTCGCATAGAAGATCGATGCTTCGCAGTTTAGCAACTGAGTTATTTCTCCATGAAAAAATAGAAACTACGCTTCCGAAGGCAAAAGAACTTGTAAGCTATGCTGAAAAACTTGTAACAAGGGCAAAAAAAGCCGATTTGAACGCCATACGAGCAATAAGCGGGGAAATAAACAAAAAAGATGTTGTCAGAAAAATGTTTGATATTTTGGCTCCAAGATACAAAGAGAGAAAAGGTGGATATACGCAGATTATAAAAGTTGGAACAAGACGCGGGGACAGCGCGGATATTGCCATAGTTAAATTAGTTGTATAAATGATAAGGCACATTGGTACAATGCACCAATCGTAAAGTTAGTTGACTGTAATCTTTCGTTTCATTTTCAGCTTCTTGCATTTTTTTGCGTTTCGTAGTCTGTCAATCTTATGTTAATGCGTCGCAATATAAAGTTAGTCGATTGCGTGTATAGAGTCGTCTAGTCTTGTAAAGTTAGTTGGCTGTATTTGAGGAATTTAAATGTTTGATTATATTTTTGGTTTGTTTTCAAATGATATGGGCATAGATCTTGGGACGGCATCGGTTCTCGTTTACATTAAGGGCAAAGATATTGCTTTAAGAGAACCTTCTGTGGTAGCTATGGAACGTGACACAAAGTGCGTGTTGGCCATAGGCATAGAAGCAAAAAAAATGCTGGGTAAAACCCCGGCAAATATTATTGCTGTAAGACCTTTGAGAAATGGTGTTATTGCAGATTTTGAAGCAACTGAAAAAATGATCAGGTATTTTATAAAAAAAGTTCACAATAAAAAAACTCTCCTTCATCCCAGGGTAGTTATAGGCGTCCCTTCAGGGATCACTGAAGTTGAAAGAAGAGCCGTAAGAGAATCTGCGGAGCAGGCAGGCGCTAGGGAAGTTTATCTTATTGACGAACCGATGGCTGCTGCAATAGGGGCGGGCATACCTGTACATGATCCGGAAGGAAGCATGATAGTTGATATTGGCGGTGGTACGACTGAAGTAGCCGTTATATCGCTAGGCGGAATGGTTGTGGCAAAGTCTCTTGATGTTGCAGGCGATAAGATGGATGAAGCGGTAGTTCAGTATTTTAGACGTAAATATAATCTTCTGATTGGTGAAAATACAGCGGAATCAGTCAAAATGAAAATAGGTTCGGCGTTCCCGCTCGAAGAAGAATTAGCAATGGACGTAAAAGGAAGAGATTTGCTTACAGGTCTTCCTAAAACTGTTAAGATTACATCTGGAGAGGTTAGAGATGCATTGGCGGATCCTATCAAAAAAATAGTAGATATTGTAAAAAATGTTCTTGAAGAAACTCCAGCAGAACTTTCTGCAGATCTTATAGATCGTGGAATAATATTAAGCGGTGGCGGGTCTCTTGTAAAAGGGTTTCCTGAGTTGCTGGCGCAAGAAACTGAACTTCCTGTAAATCGTGCTGACAATCCTCTAACTTGTGTTGTAAGAGGGACAGGCGTATATTTAG
>NZ_JAIXMZ010000032.1:0-13586 GCF_020328025.1 Candidatus Endomicrobiellum pyrsonymphae
AACTTTAGATGTTGAATCAAGAAAATTAGAATCAAAAGGAATTTTGTCAGATTTGAGGAAAGGCGGAAAAATTCCCGCAGTGTTTTATGGAAAAAATATAAAGTCTGAATCTATATCTGTTGATTTAAAAACTTTTGATTCAATAATAAAAGAAAACGGAGCAAACGTAATCATAGATTTGAATTTTAAATCCGGTAAGAAAGCTGCAATTGTAAAATCTTTGCAAAGAGATGTTTTAACACAGTCCCCTATACATATAGACTTTCAGTCGATTTCTCTCGCTGATAAAGTTGAAGTTTCTGTGCCTATACATATTGATGGTATTGCGGATGGTGTTAAAAATTTTGGCGGTGTTATGGAATTCATCTCCAGAGAAGTTAGAGTTAAAGCATTGCCTAAGAGCATTCCTCAAAAAATCAGTATTGATGTCAGCGCATTGGGCATAGGACATGGAATAACTGTTGCAGATTTGCCTAAATTAGATGGAGTAGATTATGTTCAAGATCAGTCAACATTAATAGTCAACGTTATCACTGTTGCTGTTGAAGAAGAGAAGTCGGTAGAGACAAGTGCAGAAGCGATTCAGCCTGAAGTAATCAGTAAAGGGAAGAAAGATAAAGAAGGCGAAGAAGGCACAGTAGCGGCAACTCCTGCAGCTGGAGTTGCAGTAAAAAAGTGAATTAAATGAGTAGAGATATTAAGCTTTTTGTAGGTCTTGGCAATCTCGGTCGTAAATATGAAAGTACACGTCATAATTTTGGCTTTATTGTTTTAGACGAAATAGCAATGTCAAAACGTCTAGAATTTAAAACTTGGGAGAATATGGCGAGTGTTTCTTCTTGTGACTGTTTCGAGTGTAAGGTATGGCTTTTAAAGACCATGACTTTTATGAATCTCTCAGGTAGGGCAATTGCTTCGTTTGCAAGATATTATAGAATCGAGCCGGAAGAAATTTTTGTTTTTTACGATGATTTCTCAATACCTCTTGGCAAATACAGAATTAGAATGTCGGGATCTGCTGGAGGGCATAATGGCGTAGGTTCCATTATAGAGCATTTACATGCAGACAACTTCCCAAGAATGAAACTAGGTATAGGTCCGTTACCAAAGTTTCTCCAGAAGTCAGATTTTGTGTTATCAAGATTTAATCAAGAAGACAAAGGGAAAATAAATTTAATAAAAGAAGTATCTGTTAATATTTTTGAAGAAATAAATAAATCAGGAATAGACAAGGCGGTTTCTATAGTCAAATCGCTTTAAGCTGTGCCGACACTGCACTGCGAGACTTGCGACGTTTGCAAGTCGTAGTAATCTAAACGACTCTATATTGCCAAATGGAGCTTTCAGCTTCTATAAAACGAGCTTCTAACATCAAATGGCTAAAATCATCAATACTTGTGAACAAATACTATTTAACATTGGCGTAAGGAGCAAATAAATGATGGCTGCTGTTGTGCTGTATAAGCCTCTCAATGTTGTTTGTTGCAACAAATCTGTCGTGAGGCTTTTGCTCTTTTGAATGTTTGTATAATATCCCCTATCCTTTGCTCTGTTTACTACTGTTTGTCTTGATACTTTGACATTATATTTCCTCAATATTGCTGCTTGTTGTGCATAACTGTAATTATAACGATATATCGGTATTTCGCTGTCTTGTAGCTGTCTTGTATAAGTTTGAACCGCTCCTTTAATTCATAAAGAATTAAATCGTTTTTGTCGTCATCAATTTCGTTTGTGTTTGTACTTCTTTTGTAATCAATGCTGAATTTTGCTTCGTCGTTTCTGTGTTCCTTTAACAAATTAAAAATTGACTCCGTCCAATACCCACAATTGTTCTATAATTTGCCTTTTGAAAATGCTTTTTTCATATTTGTCTAACACCTCTTTTACTTGCTCATTACTGAACTTCTTGTGTATTTGCCTCATACTTTAAATCACTCCACCTTTATTACGGATTAAAGTGTTGTACATAGTCCTCTTTTAATTTTGCACTCCTTTCAAAAACAGTCCATTTTTAACTTTGTGGCGACATAACCAATACAAATTGTTGACTTTGGAAACACGTTTATATATAATTGGTTCGTGTGGATTTGTTGAGTTCGTTTTATTTCGCGTGCTTTAATAGAATGAAATTTATCACTTAGATTGGCTCGGTGTTTTTTAAGCAGTAAAAGCATTTGCGAAGCACAAAAGTTTGATATATCTACCACGGATTTGCACAACAAAATCAGTGATCGTCGAAATTTTAAAATCAAAAGAAAAAGGGAAATCAAAAACAATATTATTCAGTTTATCGTGGTATGGATTTTTAGAACTTGTCTGTGTATGAACAATACTTTCGGAAACGATGCAAGATGGAGAAAGAAGTCTTGAAATCTTTGAAGCATTTGCCATTGATGAATTGAGAGTAACTAAAAAAGAGGTACTAATGACTAAGACAGGAATTGTTTGTACAATGGGACCATCCATACGTTCGCCTCAGATTTTAAAAAATTTATCTGATAACGGTATGTCGATAGTAAGACTTAATTTTTCTCACGGAACATTTAAAGAGTATGAAAAGGACATTGCTTTAGTCAGAATGCTTAACAAAAAATACAAAAAAAATGTGAAAATTCTTGCAGATCTTGAAGGGCACAGAATTAGAGTGGGCAAGATAGCTGGCGGAAAAGTAGAATTAAAAAAGAAACAAAAACTTATCCTTACAAATAAAGAAGTTGTCGGTAACAATAAAAAGGTTTCGATAGATTACAGGAACTCACTCACGGACATTAAGAGAGGGATGATTGTTTTTATTGAAGATGGCAATCTTATTTTAAAAGTTTTGTCTTCAAAAAAAGATGAAATTATTGCTGAAGTTCAAATGGATTATTTTTTAAAAACGCACAAGGGCGTAAATGTTCCTGAAGCTAAACTTAATTTTGAATTATTAGAAGAGAAAGATCGCAACGCCATGCTCTTTGCTTTAAAAAATGATGTTGATTTCGTAGCAAATTCTTTTGTTAGAGATGCTGCAGATATGCAGCCTTTGGTAGATATCTTAAAAGAGCAGAAAAACAAAAAATGTAAACTTGTCGCAAAAATTGAAGATAGATCTGGGATTGATCATCTTGCCGAGATTCTTGATGTTGTTGACGGTATAATGGTCGCGAGAGGTGATCTCGGGATTTCAATCCCTGTGTGGGAAGGACCTGTGTTTCAGAAATATATAATTAGAAAGTGTAATGAGCATAAGAAATTTGCAATTACAGCAACTCAAATGCTTGAAAGCATGATCGATAATCCTGTCCCTACAAGAGCAGAAGTTAGCGACATTGCAAACGCCGTACTTGATGGAACAAATTACACCATGCTTTCGGCCGAAACGTCTGTAGGACATTACCCCGAAAAAGCTGTTGCAATGATGTGGAATGTTATAAAGTTCACAGAAGAAAATAAAAGTAAATTTTTTATAAAATGAGAATATATAGTCAACTAACTTTGTGTTGGTGCGTATATTAAAAGGATGCTTGAATCTTAAGTCAAGGCGTAACAAAATAATCTGTTAGGAATCAATGGAAATTATTTATTCTCTTATAGCTGCAAGCGCGGCAATGGTTGGATCTCTCATAATATTAACATTTCACAGGTGGTCTGAAAGAAATTCTTTTCTTGTAATAAACTTTGCAGCAGGTGCAATGCTTACACTTGCATTTGCTCATTTGATACCAGAAGGGTTAGAGCTGAATTCACATACAATGCTTTATTCCCTTCTAGGATTTTTGATTATGTTTTTTTTACAATTTGTAGTTTTATTTCATCCATGTCACGACGAGGCATGCGCCAATCGCACTCATACACATGTAACATCAATAGCAGGATTATCTTTACATTCAATAATTGACGGACTAATAATTGCAATAGGATTTGAAGCTAACGCTAACCTCGGACTTCTTACAACTCTTGCAATTCTACTTCACAAGCTTCCTGACGGTATAACCATTTCCGGCATTTTATTGCATAATGGAGCTTCTAAAAGAACAATTCTAAACTTCTCTCTTCTTACAGCTTGGTTTACTCCGATAGGGACTATTACAGGAATGTGTTTATTCAGGAATATATCTACGCCAGCCATTGGCGCATTGCTTGGTATAACAGCAGGCTCCTTTATCTTCCTGTCAGCCTCAGATCTAATTCCTGAAACGCACAAGTCTAAAAACAGAATTACAGCCCTTATGTTGTTTGCAGGAGCATTCGTTGTACTTGTGGCAGAACATGTTATTGGACATTAATTATATGTTACAAGTTTTGATTTTGCATCGTTTATGTTTTCTAGCTGTGCAATAAGGTTTTTTACTGCGTTTCCTTTCGAGTATTATAATGCCCGTATCTCAGAGCATGTCTCTATAGGATTGTCATGAATGCCAAGTCTTGTTTAATTGTACAATCTAATGACATTAAAGTTCCCTGCGCTTTGCCGGCGTTTTGTAATCGATATAAATATAAAAATCGATTTGTTAGATGTTAAATAATATTTGACGAAGTTTTCGTAAATATGGCAAGAGGTATTTATAGATACGATATTTTACTAAAATTTATTAAAATATATGGAATTAAAAATGAAAAATGCTCAAAAGAAAGTATTGTTGAAAAAAGACAACGAACTTTTGGAAAAAGATATAGAAGCAGAGTTGTTAAAAAAGAAATAAAAAATCTTAAACTAAAATTAGAGATTGAACAACTTAAAAACGGTAAAAAAGATAAGAAAAAATGAGTTAATGAGCATCTACAAAAAAGAGATGATATTTGTCAAAAGTTATGTGTCTAGAAAGGATTTCAAGTACGTTTCACTATAAGAAACGAGGAGAAGTCTATCACGTTTGGCAGGTCTATGCCTATAACAACAAATATCATGATAAAAATTATTCACCATTTACGAAATTATTAAAACTTCCTACAAAAACACAAGATTATATAGTGTCTGATTTTGAAATCGAAACATTTATGTCTAACATATACGAACCTTATTTAACTGTTTGTCAACTTGCTCTTTGGCATGGGTTAAGACGAGGGGAAGTTTGTCATTTGGAACTTACAGATATTGATTTTTCAAATAACATAATTAAAATTCAAAAGAAGCCGCATTTAAACTGGAGTCCAAAGAACGAAACATCAATCAGGACTATACCTATTCATTCTATTTTAAGTTTTAGACGAATTCTTTGCTTTGTATAGGAAAAGCAGGTAAGCAACTATTCTTTTATTAAAGAATTCAGAGGTTTATAAGAAAAAGTGGGACATAAATGTATATCACAAGATACCTGCCAGCAGAACAATAAAAGCATTACACAAAGCCGTAGCAAAAGAGGAGTTTTCAAAAGAAATAAAAGGAAGACTTGAGGAATTGGAATTTTATAAAGAAATTGTATTAAAAGCAGCATTAAAGTATGGAAAGATAAAAAGAGCGACATTATACAAATGGAAAAGGAAATATAGTGGGAACTAAAAGATAAAGGTTTAATAAATAATTTTGACAGTTGCGCAACGAATAGAAGAAATGAGGAAGCAATAACAGGGTTGCATTTTCACAAGCGTATAAAAGTTAAGCAGCACAAATGCAAAAGATTTTTTAGTAAAGATAAACCGAGTAAGTCCGTTTGAAATAGAACATATACAAACAGATAATGGGTCAGAGTTTTACGGACTGTTTGATGAAGAGTTGAAAGATAAAACAATTGCACACTTTTGGAATTATCCAAGAAGTCCAAATAGAAATGCTTTTATACTTTCATATGCCAGAACAATTCTTAAACGAATATGACAACGATTTGAATGATAGATATAAATATAATCAACAATCATTTGATTGATTATTTACTTTGGTATAACATAAAAAGATTTCACCAAAAGTCTTGATTTTGTTTCGCTTTTAGATTTTGCTATAAGTTCTTTCAGCTTGCACTTAGAAAAATCTATTGTGTTACGAGATACTACAGGGGTTTGACACTATGTGTCTTTTTAGATACAATCACCGGTGGATGGTTGCTCACGAAATTGTGGTAAAGAGGATTTTAAAATGAAAAGAACGTTTCAACCAAACAAAGACAGAAGAAAAAAGAAAATAGGTTTTATGGCTAGGATGGCAACCCCTGGTGGAAGAAGAGTGTTAAGCGCGCGCAGGAGAAAGGGTCGCAAAACAATAAGTGCGTGAACCGTTTTTGTGCGGGTGAAAAATATGAAGGATTCATCGAATAGATTGTCTTACGGAAGCAATGGTGTTAAAAAGATGTTTTCCTTTACGTATTTTGAACGACTGCATATTCAGAAAGATTTTAACAAAGTATTTAAAAGTGGTTTAAGGCTGGAAAATAAGAACATACGAGTTTTGGCTTATAAGAGAAATGACGGACGCATTGTAAGAAGATTGGGACTTGCTACTCCTAAAAAAGTAGGAACTGCCGTTGTAAGAAACCGAACAAAAAGAAGATTAAGAGAAATTTTTAGAACAAGCAAACATTTGATGGAACCGGGGTTGGATTTAATTTTTGTTTCTAGACGGGAAACTGCATCGTTGGATTATAACAGTTTGAAAACTATTGTTTTAGGGTTGCTCAAGAGCGCGAAGTTATATGCGGGTTTGGAGTAGTGTATGAAACATTTTGCGCTTCTACTAATTAAGTGTTATAAGCTTGTTTCTCAAGCTGTTTCGTCTAGGTGTCGTTTTCAGCCAAGTTGTTCTTCTTATGCTTATCAGTCAATAGAAGTTTACGGTTTTTTAAAAGGTTCTTACTTGACTTTTAAACGAGTTGTTCGTTGTCATCCTTTTTGTGACGGTGGTTTTGATCCAGTGCCTTTACCTAAGAAGAAAATTTAATTCAAAAGGAAGTAATAATGCAGAAAGAGTCTGTTTTGTTTGTAGTATTGTCGACCGTAACAATTTTTGTTTGGTTTTTTTTCTTTGCTCCAACTCCATCGCAGCAAATTCCGCAACAACAAGCGCAAACTGTAGTCACTCATGTCGCTGAAATTCGAAATACAAATTTGAACAAACCGGACATTATGCAACACATAGAAGAAGAGTGCGTTAACATTGAAACGGGGAAGTACAAAGCCGTTCTAACAAACAAAGGTGCGGCCGTATTAAGTTGGGCTATTAAAGAAAAAAATGGCGAATGGGTGGATTTAGTGTTTCCCGAGTCTGCGCCAGTTTTAGCAAACTTCTCCGGTTCAATTTATAAAATCGTTTCAAAATCTAATGAAAAAATAGTTTTCGAACATGATTCAAGACAGGGCTGGATAATTACAAAAACATATAATTTTTCAGATTTTTATATGAATAGTTTGACTATTGCTATTGAAAAGATTGACGAAGTATCCGTACCTCGAATAGATATTGATTGGGGACCGGGTCTTGGTACCGACAACAAAGAACTCAAAGAAAATATTACGCTTACGAGAGCTTTGGCTTATACGGTGGATAAACCACATAAACTTAAAAAACTTAAAATAGACTCAGAACTTGCTCCTCTTTATCAATGGACTGCTATAGACAACAGATATTTTCTTGTGGCATTTATTCCTGAGGCACCAACTGATTTCGACAGAATTATTCCTGCAAGATTAGACAAAAAACATCCTTATTCTTTGGCTCTTACGGCAACCATGCCAAAAGAAATAAATAAAAAAGAATACCACATTAACTTTTATTTAGGTCCCAAAGGTTATACATACTTGAAGACATATAACTTAGGTCTCGAAAAAACCGTAGATTTCGGATTTTTCGGCTTTTTGGGCAAAATCGCTTTCTCAGTTTTAACATTCTTTTATCAGCTTACACGCAATTATGGTTGGGCAATTATAATGATTACGATAGTAATACAGATTTTGGTTTTGCCTTTGACCTTGAAAAGTCTTAAATCTGCCGCTGCAATGAAACGCATACAACCTATAATAAAAGATATACAGACAAAATATAAAGACAATCCTCAGAGGTTGCAAGCAGAAATGTTAAATGTTTACAGATCTCAAAAAGTTAATCCCTTGGGCGGTTGCTTGCCTATGCTTTTACAATTACCGATTTTCTGGGCATTTTTTACGATGTTAAGAAATGCCTATGAACTGAGAAATGCTCATTGGGTATTATGGGTAAACGATTTGTCAGCTGCTGATCATTTTATGCAGATAGGTTCTTTTAGCGTCCATCTTCTTCCTTTACTAATGGGACTTGGAATATTTTTCCAGCAGAGAATGACTGCGGCGACGTCTGATCCTACGCAAAGAAGAATAATGTACATAATGCCTATACTGTTTACGTTTATGTTTTGGGCTTTTCCATCAGGTCTTGTGATATACTGGATTACAAATAGCGCAATTTCTATGATAGAGCAGTATTTTGTAATAAAAAAAGACGAAGTTCGTGTAAAACATTCTTAAAATAAAATGAGGTGATATAGAGAATGCCGGAAATAGAGTCCAAAGGTAAAACTGTAACAGAAGCAATCGATAATGGTTTATATCTGCTTGGGTGTCGCAAGGAAGATGCGGAAATAAGGATTGTAAGTGAGGGGTCAACAGGTCTTTTTGGTCTTATGGGTTCGAAGCCTGCTGTGGTATTAATATCAGCTGACGATTCTAAGTGTTCCAACAAGGTAGCGACTGAAAGTGACCAGAAAAAGTTTACAAAAAATCCGGTCCAAATTAATAATATCTAATAATCAAAGAGGATGCCAATACAAATTGGGGGAAGGGGAGCATCCGCAAAAATTACATTTTTCGACGACTCTTCAATAGACCAAAGAATGAATGAAACATGTGCAGGTGGCACGGGTGCTTTTATATATCAAATGGCGCAGGTTCTCAAGACTGCCACAGCAGGCATAAATGAACTTTCCGAAAATCCCAAAACACAATATAATTCTATAGCCACAAGATGTGGCGTATTTGCCAAAACAGACGTTTTGCCTCTCTTTAAATGAAGGAGCTGTGAAAGAAGATATTGTGGCAAGTATTCTTAAAGCTGTTGTTAACCAAACAATAGGAGAACTTGTAAGAGAAGAAGTCGTGCGATAAAAGGAAACATATGTTTTCTTGGCGATTCTCTTTTCTTTACTGTTTCATAAAATCATTACAGTTGAAATCTGAAAATATATTTTTCCCTGACAACGCTCATTTTTTTGTTTCTTTTGGAACTGCTTTGTTAAGCTCCGATAAAGAGGTTGCATAGAACAAGTAAAAGAAAAATTCAGCCTATTAAAAAATACGTCTTTTCATGATGTTTCAGAACTTCTTCTTTCGTTATTTGCAGATAAAAAAGACTATGATGTATTTTTGAATAGACACAATAAAATGTCTGCTGCTAAAATTAAACTAGAAAATATTAAAGGCGAATTGTTTTTAGGTGTTGACGCAGGATCAACCACCACCAAAGCTGTTTTAATAAATCAAGACAAGGCTATAGTTAGTATACTCTTACTATAATTCAAACAACGGCAATCCTCTACAATCCGTAATAGAAATTTAAAAGATATTTATGAAAGACTTTCTCAATCTGCGCAGATAGTCAGAGCATGCGTTACAGGTTACGGCGAAGCCTTACCTTGATTAAAACTGCTCTCAATTTTGGATTGCGGGGAAGTTGAAACAATAGTCCATTATAAAATGGCTTATCGCTTTAATCCTAAAGTATCTTTTATTTTAGATATTGTGGCAGACAAGATATGAAATGTATATATGTCGAAAACGGACTTATAGATAAAATAATTTTAAATGAAGCGTGTTCTTCGGGTTGCGGTTCTTTTATGCAAAATTTTTCTCAGTCGTTAAACCATACAACGCATGATTTTGCAGAGCTTGCATTGTTTGCTAAAAAGCCTGTAGATTTAGGTTCAAGATGCATCACACAGTGTTTATGAATTCTAAAATTAAGCAGGCTCAAAAAGAAGGCGCAGGCGCGGATGATATTTTCGCAGGGCTTGATTATTCCGTTATTAATAACGCCAACCCATATACAAAGTTATAAAAATAAATAATACTAAAGAGTTAGGCGAGCATATTGTTAGTTCAAGGTGGAACATTTTAATAACGGTGGTTTAAGAGCTACAGAGAATCTTTTAAAACAGAAGTTATACGTATTGATATTGTAGGGCTTATGGGAGCGTTTGGAGCGGCGGTTATTGCGCTGCAAAATAAAAAATTTCAACGACGCTTGCATCTAAGGAAAAATTGTTGTCCTTTTCATGTCAAACAAAAAATACGCGCTGTAACGGCTGCGAAAATAATTGTTTACTAAGTATTGCTGTTTTCTTCGATGAAAAAACTTTTTACAACCGTTTCTTCCTTTTGGCAATACCAAAAGATTTATATACAGGCTTGCAGCAGAATTTAAAGAGTTTAAAATAACAAAAAAAGAACTTGTTGTTGCTGTGCTTAGAGCAAGGACGACTCTTAGTCTATTTAAAAAAGATATAAAAAACAAGGATATTTACTCATTAAAGAAATTAAAGGGTTAGGAAAATCTACAGTAATTCTTGCCGGCAGACCGTATCATATTGACTCTGCAATAAATCACGACGTTGCAGATTTAATTGCATCTCAAGGTATGATAGTTTTAACAGAAGATTCAGTGGCGCATTTGTCCGGAGCTCTTCCAAAAATTAATTTTGTCAATCAGTGAATGTATCATTCTCGTTTGCATCGTGCGTCAAATATTGCTACAAGGATAGATAATCTCGAACTTGTGCAGCTTAATTCCTTTGGCTGTGGACTAGATGCAATTACTACGGAACAGACTGAAGAAATTCTTTCTAAGGCTGGCAAAATTTATACCATACTAAAAATAGACGAAGGCTCTAATCTTGGGCGCAGTGAAAAATACGCATACGATCTTTGATTGCAACTATTCAAAGAAAATATTTTTGAAAAAACAAAGTTTTCTGAATTTACGAAAGACATGAGGGAAACTTATACAATTTTGGGACCGCAATTGTCTCCACTGCATTTCCGCCTTGCAGACTCTGCAATTCGTAAACACGGAATAAATTTAGAGATTCTCTCAAAAGTTAATAAAAATGATATTGAAGAAGGATTAAGATATGTAAACAACAACGCGTGCTATCCTACAATAGTTGTTGTCGGTCAGCTTATAAACGCTTTAAAATCAGGTAAGTATGACTTAAATAAAACTGCTATGATAATTTCACAAACGGACTGAGATCGTAGAGCTACAAGTTATGCGGGATTTTTAAGAAAAGCAGCAGAAAAAGCAGAGTTTAAAAATGTGCCAATCATTTCTTTAAACACAACAAACTCTTCTCTTAACAAAGCTTTGGGGATTTTTTTCTGTTATCAAAGATGCTTTGCTTGCGCTTATCTACGGCGACTTGCTTATGAAATTATCCAATCGTATGTGTCCTTACGAAGCATATGCTGGGCAAACTGATAATTTAGTGAAGATGGATGTGGCTTATGCGTCTTGCAGAGAGGATAGGAAAAACAATATACTTTAATTTTAAAAAAACTATTAAGAAAATCATTAAAGATTTTGACAGTATTGCCATTCAAAAGATAAAAAAACCGTGTGTAGGAGTTGTCGGCGAAATTCTTGTGAAATTTCATCCTGACGCAAATAACAATTTAGTTTCTGCTTTAGAAAAAGAAGGTGCAGAAGTAATTGTGCCTGATATAACAGATTTTATAAACTATTGTTCATTTGACGATATCTATAAACACAAATATATCGACGGAAGTTTTAAAAATAGAGCGATTGCTTTTATTGCAAGCAGTTATATAGAAAGACTCCGTTCCGTTATAAGAAAAACTTTGAAAAAAGCGCTAATTTTCATACTTATCAAACTACAAAAGACATGGCAAAAAAGCGTCTGAAATTATTTCTGTATGCAATCAAACCGGCGAGGGTCGGCTGTTAACTGCTGAAATGCTTGAGCTTATAGAAGATGGCGTAAACAACATTGTTTGTGTGCAACCTTTTGGCTGTCTGCTAAATCATATAACAGGCAAGGGCGTTACAGCAGTTGATTACGATCCCGGCGCAAGCGAAACTAATCAAATAAATAGAATAAAACTTTTGATGAGTGTTGCTAGACAAAATGTTAAATGATAGGCATTGCTTTTATTCATCTTTCTATTCTCATTTCTTGGTTGGCATTGGTCTGTTTCTGTTGATACATTTGTAATCCCATTATATTTGTTAAAACATCTCTGTTTAAAAACATTCCCAAAGTCTTTTCTAACATATCTTATCTTTTGCTATACCTCTTCGTCCTTCTGTTAAATCGTGCCACGTTATCTCTTATGCTGCTATTATTGCTACTCTCTATCAAAGCGCGTCCCCGATTTCGTTATTACTAACTTCTCTTGTGGCATGTATCTCTCAAACGCTACCTTATTATAACAACTATTGCCATCACTATAAAAACTCTTTGCTTCTCTCATTTTTATTTTAGATAACTAAGTTTTATATCTTTTTTTAGGTTATAATGAACATGCGCTTAAGTGTGGAGTTAGATAAATGATGTCAGGAGATGTAGATGAAGAAAATTAGTTTTTTAGTTTTGTTTGTTAAGTCACTTTGTGTAGGTAGTATTTTTGCAGCTAAGGTTGAACATTTTGTAAAACCTGAAAGAAAAAGTTTTAGCTATAGCTTTAAAGGTGATCAGGAAGCGAAGAATGATTTGCAAAAAGCAAAATGAGAACTTGCTTTTTATGAGGAGAATGTTGCTTCAGATTCTACAAGAGTTACTGTCGCAAAGATGGCGATAATCCAAGCTGAAATGGATTTTGATACGCCGAAGACAACGAAGAATACTGTGAAGCCTTGAGAAAGGCTGCTAATATAGCTGAAAAAATGTTCTCATATCATTTGCAGAGGAGAAGATGTATGAGGATCATTGCTTGCCGGAATCGTGTATAACAACTTGCAAATAAGCTGAAGATGGATATTGAAAACTATTTAGAATTACTCATTTTTACCTGAGGCAATGGATTTTTTTTCTCTTAGACTTTTAAAAACTTACGACTATATTTTACAACATATTCGTAGTTTTTTGCACTCATCCTACAAAAGTTTGCGAGGAATACAATAATATTGTAGAATCACTGCTTATTAGAGGCGTATAGGGGGCGATCCTTGATTATCTTCCGTTGCAGCAAACGCGTGAAAGACATATATATGTTATCAGTTATTGTTGCAATTGTTCTCTTCCAACTGTAGTAATTCCTCTTTCTCTGATAGGAGTGGTGGCGAAGTCGTTGGGGTGTGAGATTAGGAATTGAGAGGATGAAAGTTTGCTTTTCGTAGCATGGGAATAGGAGTTGGTTTGTAGTAGTTCTAGGCACTGTAATAAATTTTGGATTTATAAAATAGCAAGAGGAGAGATGGCCGAGCGGTTTAAGGCGATAGTCTTGAAAACTATTATAGGGGAAGCTCTATCGAGGGTTCGAATCCCTCTCTCTCCGTTTGTTATTTTTTAACAGCGTCGGTAAATAGTAAAAATAAAATATCTTTCTATAAATGTTCTATAAATGGATTGAAATGTTGCATTGTTGAGTCAAAATAATTAGGCATTAAATGTCCGTAGTATTGTTCTGTA
>NZ_JAIXMZ010000099.1:0-2891 GCF_020328025.1 Candidatus Endomicrobiellum pyrsonymphae
CTATAATAAAAACAATCAAGACAGTGCTAGAAAACGGGAAGGCTAAATGGGAGCACGAGTCTATTACTTCTGCTTTATTCACCTCATTCTCTACATCTGATTTTGATATATTTCGTAAATATATAAAGCCTATCCATGTAACTATAACAATAAATATTGACAACACAGTTATAACAGCATTATCAAAGAAAAATTTTAATCAAATTATTGGGTTCGTTGAAAAATTAAAAAGCGATAATCTGTTTTCTAATAAAGTAAACTTTGCTTTAGATCCGTTGCATATTTCTTACTTAAATCCACAATTATGTCATGGCATTTTAAAGGATATTTTTGATTCTAGATAATGTTCTAATGTAAATAGTAAAATTTTGAATAGAAGCTTAAAAATGATATACTCAACTAGACTAAAGAGGTTCTTGTCACAATGTTTAAAAAATGCAAATGCTTTAAATCTGAAGTGAATTGCGTTCTCAGGATATCTAGGTTATTTGTCGTTTTTTTTGCTTAGGCGATTTTGTTACTTGCCTATCCTGGCAATCGTAGTTTTAATCGCTCGTTAGAAACTTCCGTGAACCAGATACAATCAATTTCAGTTCCTCAAAATAATAATACTGTCATAAAAATAGATAGTGAAGGGTCTTTCATAGATAATTTATCAAATTTTTATAATACTGTTATAACTGTGTTGTCAATATTTATTGTTATAGTTACATGGATAGGCTTTATATATTTACGAAATATATCAAAATCAGATGTAGAGAATGAGGTGAATAAAGCAGAAGTAATAGACTCGTGCCCTCGAGAAGGCAATTGCACAGGCAATCACGGCAAACTGTGTCCTGTACTGTCGGCGATAATAAAAACAATCAAGACAGTGCTAGAAAACGGGAAGGCTAAATGGGAGCACGCAAAATGAGCAAAATAACTACAAGGGGGAAGAAAAAAAATGACTAATCTAAATCCGTTTCGTAAATTTGTCCAAAAGCAGAGGCGTATGGTACAGTTTCTCGTCTCTGAAGAAGAATTTAATCACATGCTAGGAGAAGCACAAAGGCTCGGCGCAAAGAATTTGTCTGACTATTTACGGTACATGGCAGGGTTTAAAAACACTATCGGCGATAAATCTGCAATGGATGATGATTTTTTTAAATCACATCTAAAAGTCCAGCTTGAAAAGGTTTTTAAAGAAGATACAAGAGATGGGGCTACGGAGACCAAACTGAAAAATGAAGAAATGATGTATGATGAAATTAAAGAGCTACAAGAAAAAATTAAACGATTGGAAGATGCAGTTACAACATTTCAAAGTATTGAAGAAAAGAAAGATAATGGTAAAATAACGCTACCGGTTGAAAATGTTGGAACAGCTGATAAAAATGAAAATCACTAAAGGGGGCATAAGTGGCCATAATAAGAAAATTTAATCGCTCTGCTTCTACTGACAGTGGTATTTACAACACTTCTGATGATGTTTTAAGGTTAATAAGAGATAAGAATATTCAAACCGCGCCTCTTGCTGTTGAAAAATTAGCAGAAGCGTTAGGACTTGATATTAGGTATGGATCGTTAAACAATGAAATTCCCGGCGCATTAAAAAGAGAAATTAGAGATAACAATAACAAATGGATTATCTACGTAAATAGCAAACATTCTAAGACAAGACAGAGATTTACAATCGCGCACGAAATCGCTCATTATTGTCTACATAGATATGAAAAAACGTCATTTGAAGATGTTGTATTTTTTCGTGGAATAGCCGTTTCTTCAGAAGAATATGCCGCAAACAAATTTGCAGGAGAAATTTTAATGCCCGAGAATATTTTCCGGGAGCAGATTAAAAGCGGAATGACGAAAATATCAGATCTTGCAGACTACTTTGGGGTATCAGCATTGGCATTAAGAGTTAGAGCTAAGCATTTAGGATTAGAAGGACACGGACTATGACAAATGATTTAAATTATGTCCCTATAATCAAAACAGGTGATGCCGAGATGAAAGGTTTTTTAAACTTGTTTAAAAAGACAAAGGATTCAATAACTCCGTTATTTGAATTAACAAGATATAGAAAAACAAGAATAAAAAAAGAAAAACAAGTCATAGAGTTGCCATTAGATAAACGAATAGATAAGATTGAGGAAGCATTCGGAAAGGATAGAGCATTTTTTTTAGACTTAACAAATGATGAAAAACTTTCAAATGATAAAATAATAGACCTCCAAAATTCTGAAAACGGTTATTCCAAATGGTGTCAGTATCTAATATATTTGAAAAAAGATTTTCTAAAATAATTCCAGTTTTACAGGTTTCTGATGAAGGTTCAAAAACTATTGAAGAAGCAAAAATAAATTTAAAAAAACAAGTTGAATTCCTTTCAGAAAACTTTGATATTTTCCTCTATAGATTTCCTATATCTGACCAAAATTATAAAGAAGATTTGTCTGATATAATCTCTTCTAGCAACAGATCAAAAATAATATGTTGCATTGATATGACTTTTATGCATCAAAATCAAGGAAATGATGAAGCGCAGAGAATATATAATATAATTCAAACATTAAATGGTGGTGATTACAGACTGTCAAAATTTATTGTATCTGGAACATCTTATCCTTGTTCTCAAGAAATAAAAGACGACTATTCTGAATTTGCCCTTGAAGAAGTTAAATTGTTCAACGAGATACAGAAACTTAATAAGTCAAATTTGAATATTTATTACTCTGATTATGCTTGTATAAATCCGAACAGAACTGATGTCATGACTAGAGGTTGGATACCAAAAATAGATTGCCCAGGTGAAGAAACATTGTTTTTACACAGGAAAAGAAAAGGTAGCTTAGAATATGCCGTTGCATATTGTGAAGTTGCCAAACTAATGGCAGCTAACAAGAAAT
>NZ_JAIXMZ010000033.1:0-13140 GCF_020328025.1 Candidatus Endomicrobiellum pyrsonymphae
TTTCTTCATTTGTGGTTCTTCATTTGTGGTTTTAAGAGCGCGCTTTACATGTAAATTCCATGCCTTGCCAAATATACAGGCGGTTTTAACGCCAGACTTAATTATTGCGCGTAAAGTTCCATCTTCCGATGCTTTTTTATCTTTGCGACGCGTACATCCAAATGCTGTAAGTTTTGCGCGTTTTAGAGGAGATTTTTTCATTTGTTCAAAAAACAAATCATCCTTAGGACCGGACCCGGGCCAACCTCCCTCAACGTACGAAACGCCAAAAGAGTCTAAAACTTTTGCTATTTTTATTTTGTCTTCCGTTGTAAAAGATATTCCGACTCCTTGAGAGCCGTCTCTTAACGTAGTATCAAATATTAGTATCTGTTTCATAGTTCTCCTGAATTGGATCTCGATTGTTTGCCTGCAACCGTCAAAATTAGACAGTGATGTTTTTATTCTCCTTTTTATTCTCTTTTCTCTGAAAGGGGTGGCGACAAGGCGATCAGTCGTTAGCCTGTCATGCATGGTACGGAGAGAGATAGATTGTTGTGGATTCTTCAAACTTTCGGCTTTCATACAACTACTCGACGACTGGGGTATCTTCTTTGACGATAGTTAAAAATCTTTCACGCGCTTGTCGCGATTGCATCATCGTTTTCTGCAAAAACATTATCATTTGCAACATCACCGCCCGGTGCTTCTTCCAAGGAAGTTTCTTCAACGGTGTTTTTTTCAATTGCACTATTAGTTTGCACAATTCTTGCTTTTTCCAAGTGACTTTTGTACACAGGAATAGCCACAACACTCAAAATTCCTATTATTGCAATCACTATAACGACCTCTATTAATGTAAATCCTTTTGAATTTGTCATAAATCCTCTGTCTCCTTACTTCTTTTTAGAAAGCCCAAAACCTTTGTGAAGTTCTTCAACTGCTTTTACCATATCAAGTTCGTCAACAATGCACGATATTTTAATTTCACTGGTAGAAATCATTTCAATATTTATGACTTTCTTATGTAGTATTTCAAACATTTTTCCTGCAACACCGGGGTTACTTTTCATTCCTATTCCCACTATAGAAATTTTTGCAACATGCTCGTCAAAAACAACTTGAGGGGTTTTAAATTCATGAGCTATTTTATCAAGTTCTGTATGAGTTTTTTTCATCTCCGCTTTGCATACTGTAAATGAAATATCATTTTTTTTATCTACGGCTGCGGATTGCGTAATCATATCCACGTTAACGCCGATTTTTGCAAGTCGGCTGAAAATTTTTGCAGCCACACCCGGAATGTCCGGCAAATCTATCATTGTAAATTTAGCCTGATCTTTGTCGAAAGCTACTCCCGAAACTAGCAATGCTTCCATCTTTTTCCTCCTGATTTTTTGTTCACTTGTAATTATAGTTCCTTGTTTTTCGCTGAATGTGCTTCTTGCATGTATTTCAACTCCAAACTTTTTTGCCACTTCTACGCTTCGCGACTGCAATACTTGCGCTCCGGAATCTGCCATTTCAAGCATTTCATCGTAAGACAGGTAATCGAGCTTTTTAGCATCCTTTACCACTCTGGGATCGGTTGTATATACGCCTTCAACGTCAGAATATATTTCACAGGAATCAGCTTCTAAACCGGCAGCTAAAGCAACAGCTGTTAAATCTGATCCACCTCTTCCTAATGTAGTAATGTCTCCTTTAGAGTTCAACGCTTGAAACCCAGCAACTATAACGATATTATTTTTAGTAAGTTGCACTTTTATTTTTCGAGGATTAACTTTTTTAATTCTTGCGCGGGTATAATTATCATCTGCTAAAATTCCGGCTTGAGGACCCGTCAGGGAAATTACTTTTTCGCCCATGGAGTCAAGTGCCATTGCAAGTAACGATATAGAAATCATTTCTCCGGTTGCAAGCAACATGTCCATTTCTCTTGCGAGAGGGTTTGACGTAATTTTAGTCGCCATTTCAAGCAAATCGTCGGTTGTATCTCCCGGCGCTGAAACAACAGCAACAACTTTATTGCCGGCATTTTTTTTTGCAACGATTTTCCCCGCGACATGCTTCATCTTGTCAGCATCCGCTACAGAAGACCCGCCAAATTTCATTACCACAAGAGACATCTTATGATTCCTCCAAAATATCACGATATATTTTTACAGTTGTTGTGCCATTCTCACCCCTCTTTTTTATTCCTCTTTCTCTGAAAGAGGTGGCAACAAAGCCGCCGAGGCATTGGGGTGGCAGTTGTTAGTCTGTTGTGTGAGAGATAGGTTGTTGTGGATTCTTCATTTTGTTCAGACAACCAAATCTTTCGTCTATCATCAATATTGAGTACACCGAAATACCTAGAAAAAGAATTCTTCAAGTTTTCTGCTTTCAGACAACTAGTCGACCTGATAGAGTATCTTCTTTGACGACACTGCAATAATTATTTTTCTCATCATTTTTGATTAACTATATATTGAAAGCGCTCTCGACATCAAAATCTAATATATACGATTTTGCCTTAACACCTTCATTTTTTCATCTCTTTATCACAGCTTTTTGAACATTTACAATATCTTTTTTTTCGCAAAAAACGATAAGAGTAGGTCTGAACCTGAAAGACACGACCCATGAGCAGTCGCTTCCAAAGCAACTTCTAAAACTTCGCTCACAGCGTGGATCATTTTCCCTATATATAATTGGTGAGTCTTATCTTCCATAGTCTGTTTTAATAAAGGATAATCTTGGCAACAAAAAGCCGCTATGAGAAGAGCTCCTCTCGATGTATTGAAAACAACATCTTTTAAACTTAAGTTTTTAGGCAAAACTTGTCTCGAATGCTTTGTTCGTAATCAAAAGACGGAATACATAAAACAACTTTAAACTCCGAGAGAGGCAGTTGTACCACGGTTCCGTGATATCCGCCTTCATTTTTTGATGCATACACATAATCTACTGTAAATCGCAGGGACAACGTTATCAGGATGTCCTTCAATCTTGACGGCTAAATCTGCAATTTGTGATTTGTTAAGTTTATTTTTACATATACATTCATTTCCACTTTTCTTTGCGGTATTTTACTGCACCGCCTGAACTTCTTTAACTTCAGGCACTGCTTGTTTAATTGCACTTGTAACACCGTACTGTAAAGTCATTGCTGCCATAGGACAGTCTCCACATGCGCCTGTAAGTTTTACTTTTACAATTCCATTTTCGGTTGTGTCTATTAATTCAACATTTCCGCCATCTGCTTGCAAATGAGGTCTTACTGTCTCCAAAGCCTTTTCTACTTTTTCTTTTAATGTCATATTCTATCTCCTGTTGCATTTATATTTCTTTAAAAAACGCGCCCAAGAGGAGTTGAACCTCTAACCTTTTGATTCGTAGTCAAACGCTCTATCCAATTAAGCTATGGGCGCACTAAAATGGTTTTGTTGCAATGAAATGCCGCCAACGAGCATTGACTTTATATAGGATTTTACCCATTTTGTAAGTTCTCATTGCAAATCAACAACAAAACTGTTACACTTATTATTATACATAATTTCATTACATAATTAAACTAAAATGCTAAAAAATCCTATTTAACCTTTAAAAGTAAAACTTATAAGACGTTTTGTCTAAAAGCGTTAGTTTTGATAATTAACACATCTCAAAGGTGCCTTTAATTCTACCGTTGCATTAGCAACTTGAATTTGCCGTTAATTATAAATGAACCGTTGACATTATTTTGTATGCCAAAAACCCCATTTGGTCAATTCTTACAACTTTACCTTAGGCTTTTAACGTTTATTTTGATGTAGTCAACAACGTTGAAATGTTCGTGAGGTTTGAATTCTGTGTAAATTTCTTCAGTGATTTTTGTGTTTGAATGTCCGAGACTTTTACTAGCCATGTTTAGACTTCCTCCACCGTCTTTTATCCTTGTAGTGTAGGTATGTGTCTGTCACTGTGTAAAGACAGCTCTTTTGCTGGAAATCCAAGCCGTTTAAACAGTGTCCTAGTGTATGCGCTTAATTCTGCAGGGAACAACCGACTATATCCAAATTTAGTAAACAAGAAGAAGTTTGATTTGCCTTCCCCATATTGCCACATCTTATGCAAAATATCTCTGTATTCAGAGTGTATCGGGACATCTCTCTCAGAGCCTTTTGTTTTCGGCTCCCAGCCAAGTTTTGGCTTGCTTCTTATCTTTAGATAATCTCTTTCAATTTTAGGATTCTTAGACCACACAAAATCTGACCGTTCAAGGTAGCATATTTTCGCAGCCCTTAACCCGTGCCATATTGATAAGATATGCGCTCCAAGCTGTGGGAATGTCGTATTATCTAAAATCTTTTGTATTTCTTCATCTGTGAAAGGTCTTTTTTCTTGACTGTCTATCTCAGGGTAGTTATCAACTAAATCATAATAAGTGGAGTAATTTTTCTTGTACTCCTCATAAAATTGTTGTATTGATATGTCTCTTTTAAGAAGTTTCTTTTTATCAGTGTATTCGTTAAGTGTTTTCTTAGCCGCAAATTCCTCTGCAACTTGCTTGTCAGGACTTATAGGCTCTGACACCTGTTTTCTTACTCTGTTACCGTTCTCATCTAAAACGGTAATCCTATAGCCTACATAATAAATCTTCCCTCGTTTGTAAATGAACGCCACAAGCAGGTTTCCATATCGTTCGTATTTTACTTAGTTCCTTGATTTTGGTTTCTCAAACCATATATTTCCTAAGAAACTGATGTCTAGCTTCTTTTTTGGGAATAAACCAACAAAAAACTCTACTAACCCACTTTGGCAAAACTTTAAATCTACCTTCATATTGTTTTTGCATCACGTTTTTCAAGAAGCAGTTAACAAACGGAGTTTGACCAGCATAATACCACCAAAGCTCGCTACCGATTCTGCTGTTTATTTCCCAAGGTTTACCACTAGCAGCATAATGAATAATTCTTGCGCTATTATTATTATCATTATTAAGATTATAATAAAGCGGTAAAAACAATATATTGTCAGCACAAGTTATATTAATTATATCTTGGTCGATGTACGGAAAGTCCATATTGATAAGCTCGAACCATTTTTTATCCATGTTATCTTGCCTGATTTTTTTAAGATTGAGTATCAAAACCCCAGAATTTATATATTGTCCTTTATTGATTATGTCACACAAACCGTATTCACTATATAATTTCCTTATTTTCCTTCGTAAATTTTTCGTGTTTTTATCAAACTCTCCTACCCCTGCTACATAATATTTACTTACATCTATCTTATCCAATTCCTGCAAATCATCATTAAAAATTAAGTCAATATCCGTATATATAATTTTATCTAAATCAGGTAGTAGGTTAGGTAATAAAAGTCTATAGCAAAGTGCTCTTCTTCTTGCAGACTCTACGCCGTCCAGCTGGTTTGTGACAGTAAGAAAGTTTATCATCGAGAGAGGCGAATATTTCTTTACTTGTGCCTTTAAAATATTTTTCTTCGTTTGATTCATCGACGCTGGAACAACACAGTAAATGTTGTAACAGCATTTTTCTTCTGCCGTACACAAAAGACTAGTGATAGTAACACCAGCTTGCATCCAATAATTTTCATCAAAACAAAACGCTATGTTAATTGGGTTTGTCTTTAACTTGTTGTTTGTATCAGCATAAACACTTTGAGGATTTGAAACAAACCAAAGAAACACTAGTGACAATGTTAATGCAATTACTTTTTTCATAGCTAAACTACTCCTTTTTATGATTTTCTTTCTTAAACTCAATTTCAATTTGTATCATTTTTCTGCTTTTAAAGAGGTAATTCTAACTTTGACTTGTATCATTTTTCTTATCTTTTTCCAGTAATTCCACTTGAAGTTTCAAAATTTCTATGATCTGCCGTATTGCTTACCGCATTGTTGTTTCCTTGTAGTACATTGCTATTGTTGTTCCCGCTTACACTATCATAAAATTCAAAATCAAGACTATTATCTGCTGCTGATTCAAAAACAGCGCACGACTTCTTACTCCACTTTACGCATCTGTTTGTTGCCATAACCCCCTCACCATATCACTTTTTATTGTTGTAAATCGCTTATAAGATTTCTGTTTGAGTTTGTGATACAGGATATTCAATTTTGAAATGTGATTTATACAGAATGGCAACAACAGCGACGTAATATATATCTAATTCCCATATACCGCGTATTTTTTATAAATTCTGCCATTCATCATTTCTGCTGTGCGCTGCGTCATTATATTATCATCAAGAACCCACGAAAGTTCGCAATGTTTATATCCTAATCTAAGAGCGTTTTTTAAACCCTTTTCGTACATAACAGCTTCTATACCCTTTTGTCTGTATTCTTTTACAACACCCATAACCATAAGTCTTAAACTGTCAATTTTTTTTCTGTAATATAGAAACTTAAAAATCCCTGTAGGAAGTAATCTCCCATTCAATCTCTTCAGCACCTGATTATAATCAGGCAAAGAAATAAGCATCCCAACGGGAGCGTCTGCAACTGTAGCTATTATCACCATCTCAATATCTATGAGCCTTTTTAACTTTGAAGCGATCGCTGCAAATTCTCCGTCGCTCCACGGAACAAAACCCCAGTTTTTCTCCCAAGCGCGGTTGTATATTGATATTGCGACTTCTAAATCTTCTTTATATGAAGATTTGCTTATATTTCTAATTTTCAACATAGGAAGTTTCTTTTTCGCCATAGCAACAACTCTTTCAAGTCTGTCGACTCTTGCATCATTTGTAACATCCATATCGTAAGCGTAAAGTTTTTTTACTTTTTTAAGACCGGATTGTTCTGCAAGATGCAAATAATACTCAGGAGTATATGGCATCATAAGACTTGGAGCAAGATCAAAACCTTCTAACAAAAACCCATACTCGTCGTTTGTAGAAGGATTCATAGGACCAATCATTTTATGTATGTCCTGCCCCTCAAGCCATTTTTGCACCGCTAAAAAAAGCCCTTTTGCAACTGTAGCATCATTTATACATTCAAAAAAACCAAAAAACCCACACTTATCATCTTGAAAAGATACATAATTGTAATCTATTATTGCCACAATTCTACCAACAATATTGTTATCGTTATCATAAGCCAAAAAAAGCTGTCTTTTTGCATGTAACCAAAAAGGATTTTTATCTTCAGAAAGGATTTCTACTGCATCGGCAATTAGAGGCGGAACCCAAGGACTAGATTTTGAATAAATTCTCCAGGGGAACCGTATGAACTGCCTCAATTGTTTTTGAGTGTCTGCTTTAACTATGACCATTTTATGAATCCTTAAATACTAAGATATTATGCCCAACTCTTTTCCGATCTTCTTAAACTTTTCAAGTATAAAATTCAAATCAGAATCAGAATGCGTAGCCATATAACTTGTTCTTATTATAGCCTGTCCTTCACGAACTGCGGGAGTTACAACTGGAGAAGCAAACACGCCTTCATCAAATAGCATTCTCCACATTTTAAACGCAACCAAATCTTCGCCAACAGTCAAAGGAATAATAGGAGACTGCGAATTATTTGTATCGTATCCCATAGATTTAAAAGCGTCTTTCATTTTGTTCGAAATATCTATTAATCTTATTCTTCTTTCAGGTTCGGCAACAACTAAGTCCAAAGCGGCATCAATTGCCCCAACGCACGCCGGCGGAAGACTCGCCGTAAAAATCATAGTTCTCGCATTATGCTTAATATAATCTATAACTTCCGTTTTACTTGCAATAAAACCGCCTATCGAAGCCAAAGACTTAGAAGCTGTCGCCATCATTACATCGACATCCTCTTCCATGTTAAAATGTTCGCCTGTACCCTTGCCATTTTTACCTATAACGCCCAAAGAATGAGCCTCGTCAACAAAAACTCTTGCTCCATATTTTTTTGCAAGTTTTGAAATTTCAGGAAAATTTGCAATATCGCCTTCCATACTAAAAAGTCCGTCAACAACAATCAATATGCCCTTGCCTTGATGTTTTACAAGCTGTCTTTCAAGATCTGCCATATCGTTGTGCCTAAATCTTGCCATGTCGCCAAAGGACAACCGACAACCATCAATAATTGAAGCATGATCTAATTTATCAGTAATAAAAACTTCGCCCTTCCCAACTAGACAAGAAAGAGCACCCAAATTTGAATGATGACCTGTGGTAAAAAGAATAGCGTCTTCTTTGCCTACAAATTTCGCAAACTTTTTTTCAACTTTTTCGTGTAAGTCATTAGTACCGTTAAGAAATCTCGAGCCTGTGCAAGACGTACCATACTGCCTTGCTGCGAGAATAGAAGCCTCAATAACTTTAGGGTGATTTGCAAACCCTAGATAGTTATTGGAACAAACTACTACTTTTTTCTTACCGTCGATTACAATTTCCGGTCCCTGCTCAGATTCAACTCTGTGAAAATATGGATAGAAACCTGTTTTTTTTAGATCATTTACTACATGAAACCCAAAACACTTATCGAAAACGTCCGCGCCCATTTATATTCTCCTCTTTCACTGGATACAAACTAGAAAAATTTATTCTCCAAATACCAATTGTACGTTATTTTAGAAGCAACTTCAAGACTCGTAAATTTTAGATTTAAATCGTTTTCTGCAGGTTTGGTATCTGCAGTCCAATATTTTTGAAGCATTTCTGTAATTTTTTGACCATTCAAAACGGCAGGTTTTTTTGTTATACGGGAAATTGTTTCAGCCATCAACCCTGCAATTTTAAAAATAAAGTCAGGAATAGGAAAAGGAATTGCCTTAATGCCAACGGAAGACGCTATAATACTTCCTATATCCGACCACGTATATGCATTAGAATTCGCAAGATAATAAGTATTATTGTCGCTTTTTTTGTTTTCCAGACATGCCAGGACTGCTTTTGCCACATCTTTTACATAAACAAGATGTAAAAATCGTTTTGTTAACGTCAATGGTCTTAAATGTTTGTGAACCAAATTAAAAAATATAAAAATATCTTTGTCTCTGGGACCATAAATCGCTGCTGGTCTTAAGATTGTGTATGGCACTTTTCCTGAAAGCGTTTTTTTAATTTCTACTTCCGCTGTAATTTTGCTTAAACCATAATCAGAAACGGGATTTGCTTTATCTGATATTTTTTTTGTACCGTCCACACCTGCAGGACCCATAGCTGCCTGAGATGAAATGAACACAAACTTTTTTAAATAAGGATTATTTTTTATGATCGCTTCGCACAAATGTTTAGAATTATCGACATTGGCTCTAAAATATTCGTCTTTAGTCATTGCGCGCACAACCCCCGCGCAATGTACAATGCCATCAACATTTTGAACAGCTGTTTCTAAAAAATTTTTATCATTTAAATTGCCGTACCTGTACTCAAGCGGCAAAATTTTTATCCATTTTAAATTTGACGTTTCTCTTACTGCACATATAACGCGATGATTTTCTTCGAGCAATGCTTCAACTACATGACTCCCTACAAAACCGTTTGCGCCCGTAACCAAAATTTTTAACACAAAATATCCACCTTTATAATCAAACAATTTCATATATGTGCGTTAATTTTTAAAATTCTTTGACGATTGTCTTATTAATGTTGATTCTCCATATTGACGAGGACCAGTAACAACTATTACCGAAAAATTTTATCAATTTTATTACATTAGCTTCTATTAAACGATTGATGTATATTATTCGCCCCTCTTACGAAGGAACAACGATAACGCTCCATATGTTATTTATAAATTCTTTCCCCAATGTTCTGTTATATCTTTCTATGTATCCGTTTATCTTTGGACATCTTGGATAGCTAAATAATTGTTGTATTTTCTCTTCCTTTAGTATTTTACTAAATTTTTTCATATTCTCATGCCTATTGTCGTTTTGCCACTTCCTTATTTTGTATGGATTCTTCTTAAATTGTCCATAAAATGCTCCACATCCATACTGTTTAATTGTCTGTAGTATAACGACATTGCAAATCGCCTCACAACATCCACTTGCATTGTGAAACTGTACCCTCACCCTAAAAGGCGAGGCTTCCTATAACGACAACGACTCGGCACAATTTAGCGCATTGCTTGAGTATGTCTTCTTATCATTTCCTCATCTGTATGTAAATATCTTAAACTTGCACTTAATATGTCCTAGTCCATATACTCTTTTTCATACAGAAACTATGTCTTTTCTTACGAGGAGAGTGTATCTTTCACACAAGAGAGACGTGCCACTCATTTTCATTTTTCAAGAATTGGAATGAGTGGCACAAGTTACATAAAGAAACACCCAACATAAATTAATAGCTTCATGCGTAAGAGGAACATCCTAATTTAGAAGATGAGGAAAGGATGAAAAGGATTGAAAATAGGAACAGGCGAGACTAAAATCGAACATCTACCTCTTGAACCGTATTAGAGTCAACAATCAATCCAAAATCATATTTTTCTCTTTTAAATCAGAACAAATTTCGTTATAAACTTTATAAATCCTAATTTCTGAAAACAATTCAGATTGTTTTGCAACAATCTGTTTATTTTTTACAAGTTCCAAAACAGCCATAAAACAAACTATAAGAGCAGTTTTAGTGTTTTGCATTTTTAATATTTCAGTAAAAGAAACATACTGCTTTCCTTCTAAGACATCAAGAATCTCTCTTATTTTTGTTTCAATCGGAATTTCCTGATACATAATTTCTTTTATGTTTTCAGGCAGAGCAGTCAGCGCTTTACGAAAACTATTCATCAAGTCAAAAATTGTAGCGTCTAAAACAAAATCTTGTTTGCTTATAACTGTAGCAGTTCTATAATAAACTTGAGATGCCTCCATAATTTTATATGACAAAAGTTTTCCAACTTCTTTATATTTCTGATATTCAAGCAATCTATTTTTAAACTGATCTAAAGTATCATCCTCCTCTTGATTGTCTTTGTTGCTGTCTGACGGAAGCAAAGCTCTAGCTTTCATCTGCATAAGAGTTGATGCCATAACAAGAAATTCCCCAGCAACACTAATGTTTAAATCTTTCATCAAATCAAGATATGTAAGATATTCAGCAGTTATATCAGCTATTTTTATCTCGTTAATTTCAAGATCATTTTTTCTTATGAGGTGCAAAAGAAGATCTAAAGGTCCTTCAAATGTATCGAGATGAATATCATAAACCATACTAATCTGAACCTTTACCGTTAAAACTTTAACGCGTGACGAATTTCCAACATTGTTTTTTGCGCTGTTTCCATAGCATTCTGGTTTCCAGTATTTATTACATTGCGCAAATATATCTTATTCGATATTACGGCTTTTCTCTTTTCAGCCAAAGGCTTCATAAATTCAGAAAGCATCTCCATTAGTTGCTTCTTACATGCTACGCAACCCATTAAACCGTCTTTGCACTCTTCTTCTCGTTTTTTATATTCTTTATTAAAAATTTCATGGAATGCAAAAGCAACGCAGCCGTCAGGATGTCCCGGATCGTCTTTTTTTATTTTCAAAGGGTCTGTAAACATATTCCTAACTTTCTCTTTTAAAACATCGTTTTCTTCTCCAAGAAAAATCGAATTGCCATAAGATTTTGACATTTTTCTTCCGTCAAGACCGGGAACTCTTGCGGATTTGGTAAGTTGTTCTTTAGGTTCGATTAAAACGTTACCGTAAAAATTATTAAATCTTCTCGTTATTTCGCGAGCAAATTCCAAATGCGAAAGTTGATCCTCTCCAACGGGAACAGTATCGGCTTTGTACAACAAAATATCTGCTGCCATTAAAACAGGATAACCTAAAAAACCGTAATTATTAAGATCTTTATTTTTGATTTCTTTTATTTGATCTTTGTATGTTGGGCATCTTTCAAGCCAACCCAAAGGCGATATCATAGAAAGTATTAAAAACAATTCGCTATGTTGCGGCACCATAGACTGTTTAAAAATCACAGTTTTTTGGGGATCTATCCCAGCAGTAATCCAATCTGCAACCATTTCCAAAGTATTTTCATCAATTTTAGAAGTATCGGCATAATCTGTAGTTAAAGCATGCCAATCCGACGACATATAATAACAATCACACTTATCTTGAAGAGCAATCCAATTTTTTAAAGCGCCGAAATAATGACCTAAATGAAGTCTCCCGGTAGCACGCATACCGGATAACACTCTTTTTTTCATAAATAATCTCTCATAGTTATAGCTAAACAACCTTACAAAGCAATACCGCTAAAACAAGGCAACGCCGCTAAAAATTGTTACAAAAAAATTTATCACGGAATATATAAAACGCCAAATCATTCCTGACGAAAGTATCAAAAATAAAATTATCATACAAAGAAACGGATTTGAATTCATTAAATCTAAGTATATTGTAGCAACACTACTAGGCAAAAAATACGCTATGACTTTTGAAGCATCTAAAGGAGGAAATGGTATTAAATTAATAACAGAGAGAGTAACATTTACTTTAAGCATTATGTATAGAAATGGTTCCAGCAATCCACCAAACCCAGCTTCAAAATCAGGGATTGCAAATATGAGACGTATCCCTAGACCAGAAATAACTGCAAGCAATATATTTGACAAAGGACCTGCAATAGAAATAAGAGGGACATCTATTTTGGGATTTTTTAAATTGTTGTAGGTTACTGGCACAGGCTTTGCCCAACCGAAAAGAAAGGGCGCTTTCATAACTAACAGTGTTACCGGAAGAATAATGCTTCCAAACAACTCTACATGAGGCAAAGGATTTAGAGTAATACGCCCAAGCATTTTTGCAGTATCGTCGCCTCTTAGGTGAGCGACGTATCCATGAGCAACTTCGTGAATAACGCCTGAAAAAAGAAAAACTACAACATATATGAATGTTAACATTGGCAACCTTTATTAACTACACCAATCTCACTCAGACGACTCATTCTATGTTTTTTGAATTTCTTTGTCAATAAATTATATCGGTTATGTCGCCGCAAAGTTAAAAATGGACTGTTTTTTGAAAGGAGTGCAAGATTAAAAGAGGACTATATACAATGATTTAATCCGTAATAAGGGGGGGGGGTACAAAACTATGTATCGAGAAGAGACAGACTAATGCGTTTCAGAATAAAGAACTTAGAGAGACAAGTAAGAACTTTGCATGAATATTGGGATATGTTTTTTAAGAAGGAAGAAGCAAGTAAGGAAGAGTCAAGGTTTGCTAAATACAATCC
>NZ_JAIXMZ010000034.1:0-13343 GCF_020328025.1 Candidatus Endomicrobiellum pyrsonymphae
CTAAATACAAAACTAAATACTACAACTACGCTTACTGCCTTTTTAAAATTCATCATTCCGTCCTCTTTGGAGTTTTGCTCCATTTTTTATTTTATCTTCTTTGCTCTGCGCTATCCAAAACAATCAGTACAATGGACATTTTTCCAAATTCACAGTTCAAAATTATGTACTCCATCCATCAAACGAAATCTCAGTCTGCCTACTAAAGATGTTTAATCTTGAGAGCTGGTCTTAAAAAACTCTCCAAAAAAATCTTGCTAAACAGGTTTTTATGTCAGTGAAGAATTGTCTTTATATGGCAACACTCTTCTCTTGTTTTATCCATCTGCTCTCTACCGCTATTAACGAACACAACATATCCATATTAGGAATCCTACTGATGCTACTGGTCACCGCTGAGAGACGACGCTGGTGATGATGTTGAAGACTACTTATTCCACCTCTTATAGCCTTTATATCCTATAAACAACACGGCAACTGTTCCCAAAACTGCGACTGTGCCTACTACCACTTTTGTTGGCGTTACACTAAATCCTCCGACTTTCCCGATTTTACGATTCCAAGCGACTTTTAGTGGAGTGAGGCAAGGATGCTCTTCAACGCACAACCGCTCTTGGACAAACAGCAGACGACTAGTAACAACTTTTTTGCTGGGAGAGCATGCCCACAAAAAGATGAGAGAAAGGCAAGCAAAACAAGCTTACACGTTTTTTTAATTGTAATGTCATCATATTATTTCCTCTTTTGTTTCTATCTATCGGTTTTGATAGATTTAGATATTATGGGAATGTGGACTATGTATCGCTTCACGAATGAAACTTTTCCCTTTTTATTTTAGCGCCACTTTTTTTGTTTTGCATTTATAAAAAAATCAACTATACCAAATCAAATGTGATTGTATCATCTCATCAAATACAACTGTTGCGATTATGCCAACTCGGGGCGGGTGGTGGAGAGGTATGGGTGATGATAGTAATCATCCCAATATCCATAATCCTCAAACTCGCGATTATGCCAACTCGGGGCGGGTGGACAAGAGGTACGGATAATAGAATCCCAAGATTCATAATTCCCATTAAGGGAGAAGATATGTCTGTGTATGGTGGTGGTATGTTTACCGGCGCAAACACTTGACGCTTCTTGAAAAGGGAAAGTATGAGGATTAAGAGCAACTCCACTTGGATTATTAAAAGTTATTGGTTTCGTAGTATCTGTGGCATGGATGCCTTGAGATGTATCAAGCATCTGCAGTTGTCCATCTGCTGACTTTGGTTTTGTAGTATCTGTGACAGGGATGCCTTGAGATGTATCAAACATCGACAGTTGTCCATCTACTGACTTTGGTTTTGTAAAGCTACCGAGTTCATCTTTATATCCCTTTTGCGAGTTATCTTCTCCTGTGATTGCGGAAGGAGTTCCTACATCAGCGCCAACTAAATTTCCTCGCACTAAATTTGCATTTCTATCACATGCGCTAAATACAAAACTAAATAAAACAACTACACTTACTGCCTTTTTAAAATCCTTCATTCTGCCCCAGCCCCCTTTCTTTTCTCCATATTATTTTCTTTTTAACACTCTTAAAACTGCATCCACAATATTTATATCTTTTAATCCATATTTTGCAATCAATTCCATAGCTTCACCTGACTCGCCAAACGTATCGTTTACCGCAATCATTTCCATAGGAACTGGAGAATTTTTAACTACTACTTCCGCAACCGCAGAACCAAAACCACCGTAGATTTGATGTTCTTCCGCCGTTACTATTGCTCCGCATTCTTGCGCAGCGTCAATTATTGCTTTTTCATCGATAGGTTTAATTGTATGAATATTTACAACTCTTGCTTTTATACCCTTTTTTTCTAAAATATCAGCCGCTAATAAAGCCTCGTAAACCATTGTCCCACACGCCATAATTGCAACATCATTCCCCTCTTTTAAAACATTTGCCTTACCTATCTCAAAAATGGTGTTGTCTTTTGTAAATATTGGCGTATTTTCCCTTCCATATCTTATATACACAGGCCCATCTGCATGCGCGCTCGCGACAACAGCTTTTTTGGTTTCAATAAAATCACATGGCGCTATTACTTTCATTTTTGGGAGGCATCGCATAATTGCGATTTCTTCCAAAGCCTGATGCGTTGCGCCGTCAGGACCTACCATAAGACCCGAATGCGAACCGCCTATTTTTACATTTAAATTTGAATAACAAATAGTTGTTCTTATCTGCTCCCAAGGCCTCCCTGACGCAAAAACTCCATAGGTTGATACAAACGGAATAAATCCCGCAACTGCAAGGCCGGCTGCCATACCAAGCAAATTTGTTTCTGCAATACCGACATCGATAAATCTATCCGGAAACATATCTCCAAAAGTATTTATTGCTACTGAAGAAGTTGTGTCTGCGCCCAAAACAAAAATCTTTGGATTTTCTTTCCCAAGTTCAACAAGACCTTCGCCAAAACCAAACCTTGTAGCTTTTTTTCCAAAAACCTCTATCATATTCGTCTCCTAAAATAATTATATTTAAAATTTACTTTACTGACGCGTCAATCTCTGCCAATGCCTTTTCAATTAATTCTTTTGATGGAATTTTCCCATGCCATTCAGCGAGATTTTCCATATAAGAAACGCCTTTCCCCTTAACGGTTTTTGCTATTATAGCAGTAGGTTTTCCTGTTGTCGCCTTAAACTGCGCATACGCGTCACCAATTTCGTCGAGATTATGACCGTTTATTTCTATAACGTTCCAACCAAAAGCTCTGTATTTATCAGCCAAAGGTTCTACATTCATTACATCTTTTGTAACGCCGTCTATCTGCAAACCATTGTTGTCAACAATTGCGCAAAGATTATCGAGTTTATAATGGGACGCAGACATTGCAGCTTCCCAAATACTGCCCTCTTGCTGCTCGCCGTCACCCATAAGAACATAAACTCGATTACTTTTTTTTGCCTGTTTCATACCTGTGGCAATCCCTGCGCCGATAGATAAGCCGTATCCTAAAGATCCAGTAGATACTTCTATGCCCGGAAGTTTTTTATCTTTTGCAGGATGTCCTTGAAGTCTGCTACCTACTTTTCTCAAAGTGAACAACTCATCATGACTAAAATATCCAAGCCGCGCTAGGACTGCATAAAGCACAGGACAAACATGTCCTTTTGATAAAACAAAGTAATCTCTGTCAGGATCATTTACAGTCTTAAGATTAAACTTCATATGCTTAAAGTACAACGATACAACAAGCTCCACCGCAGACAAACTTCCACCCGGATGCCCAGAACCTGCAAGCCCGAGCATGTTTATAATATCTTTTCTAACATTAGCAGACGCTATTTTTAAATCTGAAGTCAACATTGCACAAACTCCTTTTGCATGATATTATTTTCATCCACCAAAAAATTATTGTTTAGGAAGCGTTTTTAAAACATATCTCATAACTTTATCGATCGCAGAACCCATATCTTTATCTTCTTCAGAACACGAATTAAGCCATAACTATTTGCCCTGTTTTCAAATCAGTCATATGCGCCGAAATACTACCAATCGCCACTTATTCTTTCATATTATCCTTGTCCTCGACTACACTTCTTCTCAATATCATGAATCTTTACTATTCTTTTTACATGTCTTTCTTCAAACGGCGTTTCAAGAAATATTTTTATTCTATGACAAACTTCACTTACTGTGGCAGTTCTCGAGCCTAAACATATAACATTTGCGCCGTTATGTTGCGCTGCGAGCTTTGCAGTGTCTTCGTCCCAGCAAACAGCGGCTATAGTTCCTTTAACTTTATTTGCCGCTATAGACATGCCTATCCCTGTTCCACATATAAGAATGCCTCTATCAGCTTTTTTATTTGCAACAGCTTCAGCAACTTTTACGGCATAATCAGGATAATCACAAACACCATGCTCGCCAAAACCAAAATCCTCAACTTCGTAACCAATATCTTTCAAATATTCTTTTACAGTATTTCTCATTTCAGCGGCAGCATGATCTGTCCCAAAAGCTAATTTTTTTATTTTTTCCATTTATCTTTACCTTTATAGTCAACTGAAAATAATTATGAATGACACTTACTTAAAATACTTTACAAGTTTTATAAATGATTCCGCTTCCAAACTTGCTCCGCCAACCAATCCGCCGTCAATATCTGGCTTTTTCATAAGATCCGACACATTGCCAGAATTTACAGAACCACCATAAAGAATTCTTACTTTATCAACCGCGTCCTTATACATTTGCGCATATACTTTCCTTATAAAAGCATGAACTTCCTGAGCTTGGTCCGGAGTTGCTGTTTTTCCTGTACCAATGGCCCATACAGGTTCGTAAGCTATAACTACTAAAGCCGCTTGCTCAGTCGCAAGCCCCGCCAAGCCTTCTCTTATCTGTTTCTCTATAACCTTAAACGTAACGCCGTCCTCTCTTTCTTTAAGAGTTTCACCAATGCAAACTACAGGTCCAAGTCCATTTACCAAAGCAGCTCTTGTTTTCTTATTTACAGTTTCATCCGTTTCGCCAAAATACTGTCTCCGCTCTGAATGACCTACCAAAACATAAGAACATCCTGCATCTTTTATCATTACTGGAGAAATTTCTCCAGTAAAAGCTCCCTTAGTCTCCCAAAAAAGATTCTGCGCTCCAATATTAATATTTGAATCTTTAACTTCATTGCTTACAGCATAAAGAGTCGTAAATGTGGGGCAAAGCAAAATTTCGACGTCTTCTACATCGGCAAAAGCGCTTTTTAGAGCTTTTATAACGCTTACAGCCTCTGAGATAGTCTTATTCATCTTCCAATTTCCTGCCATTAACGGCTTTCTCATGACATATCTCCTTTTTTTAGCTGGAATTTTGTACACAGTCAAATCACTTTAAGTTGCGCCAACGACATCCTTGCGAGGAACGAAATGACGAAGCAATCCAGCATCGTTGTTGTCTAGATTGTCACAACTTGCAAACGCCACAAGTCTCGCAATCGACTAGGTGGTGTTAAAACTTAACAGAGCACCTTAAAGCGATTTGACTACATGCGTAATTATATCAGATTCATTGCTAGTTTTTCAACGCCTGTTTGTAAGCCGATAACGCTTCAGGAAAAACCTCAAGAACTTTTTCTATTACTCCATGAAAAACAGATATTGCGATACCATAGTTTGTTATTGCAACGCCGGATTCAACGGCTTTACTAAGCCTCGCAAGCATTCCCTTTCTACTTAATGTACACCCGCCGCAATGTATTATAATTTTATAATTTGCAACATCTTTAGGGTAGTCTTGTCCGGAAACATATTTGATTTCCAAATCTTTCTTTGAATAATCTCTAATCCATTTTGGGAGCTTCACTCTACCTATATCGTCAATAGACGCATGATGCGTACAAGCTTCTGAGATTAAAACCTTATCGCCAGTTTGAAGATTATTAAGAACCGTTGCGCCTTTTGCCATTTCTACTATGTCGGATTTATCTGCAGCATAAACTGTTGAAAACGTTGTAAGTTTAACGTTGACAGGCGTTTTTTCGGCTACACGTTTAATTGCTTGAGAATCTGTTATTACAAGTACAGGCGGCGTTTTTAAATTTTGTAACGCTGCTTTATATTCTGTATCTTGCACGGTATAAGACGCTGCATTTAAATCTAAAATATGTCTTACAGTCTGCGCTTGGGGCATTATTGTTTTGCCACGCGGCGCGCCTAAATCTATGGGCATAACCAAAACAACTGTATCACCTTTTTTTACTATATTTCTTAAAGATAAATAATTTTCTGTATAATTATCCGGAAGAACTTTTATAAGAATTTCCTTTAATGTATTAAGAAAAGCATCTCTGTTACCATTAATAGCGGAAAATAATACAATATGTTTTGAATGTTTTTTTAGCTGCTCCAAAAATGTTTCATCAGGCTGATTTAAATCTGTTTTGCTTACAACAATAATACACGGGGTTTCTCTTTTATCGGCTTTTTTAATAATGCTTTCTTCAAATACGCCAAACTTTTCCACCTCACACATTAAAATTATAACATCTGAGGAATCAAAAGCTCTTTGTGTTTTTTCTATTCTTGCGTTGCCTAAAACAGAAGTATCATCAATGCCTGCGGTATCAAAGATGGTAATTGGACCTAATGGATTTAGTTCCATTTGTTTATGCACTACGTCTGTTGTTGTTCCTGCAATTTCTGAAACAATGGACGTATTTTGATTCGTCATGAAATTCATAAGAGAGGACTTGCCCGTGTTGATTCTACCAAATATCCCGATTTGGACTGTTAATGCTTTCACATTATCTCCGTAATACAACAAAACAATACCGGATTCTACGAAACAGCTACTTGCCAGTATTTTTAATTAAGTAATCTGAAATTGCAAGCATTGATAAAAAACGTCTTAAGAGATTTTTATGTTCTGTCATTTCAGATGTTGGAACGAGTTCGTGATTAGTATCTAAAGAATAATATTTAATAGCGCTATTGGCAAAAATGTCATCGTCAATGGCATGATGTTTATCAATAAGCCAACTTTCGTATGAAATAGTATTATTTACGGCATTTTTAGAAAGCAAGTCTGTCCCTTCAGACATGTACTCTACATTTGACAACGAAAGATTATAGAGCGTGGGCATTATGTCCAAGTGAGAACCGAAAACATCGGTGTTAATATTTCCTGATTTTATTGTTTTAGGAATATATAAATAGAACGGAACGCATATAGAATCTAAAAAATTCTCTATGCGATACGTACGAGAAGTGTGATCACCGGTTACAGCTATTATTGTATTATCACCGTATTTTGAATTTTTAATTTTGGAAATAAAACGTCCAAGCATTTCATTTGAATACTGATACGTAGCAAATCTCTTTTGAGCTTTTTTAATATTTGAAATTGAAATATTCCTCTTTAAAGAATCCGGGATTTCCAACGGTAAAATTTTATAATCATTTGGTAATCCGTACGGAGGATGATTTGTTGTAGTTAGAATATAAATAAATTTATTATTATCGCTCTGCGACAAAACTTCAAAAGCTAAATCAAAAAGATATTCATCATATACGCCCCAAGGACCGCCTGGAGAATCTTTTTTTATCATTCCGCAATTTAAAGCATTATCAAAACCTGAATTCAACGCAAATGTTCCAATATTGCGCCAACTTGTACAACCACCATAAATAAAAGATGTTTCATATCCACTTTGCTTATAAGGAACAAGCCCGGCAAACTGATATTGCTTATATGCGTATTTTGACACGCTTAGATTTATAGGATTAGGTCTCGTTCTTATATTTAAAAACATCGCTTCTATAGCTTCGATAGTGATAGTTCCCGCCGATGAAAAATTATGGAAAATTGCATCCTCATCAAAGTGTTTTCTCAAGCTACCCAGAACATTAAACTTCTCAGAATTGTATTTAATTAAGTAATCACTAAAACTTTCCATTACAATAAGGATTACATTGGGCTTAAGATTTTCTATTTTTTTATTTACAGAAGTTTTAAATACAAGCGATTCTTCAGGCTTTTCTTCAGAAATCATGCCAACATCTTTTCCTAAAAAATCCGCAAACGCCTGTCTTATATTATTCTCATAACCTGTTTCAATATTCTTTAGTTTTGATGCTTCTATTTTATACTCAATCGCCTTTCCTAAATTAAACACACAGTTAATAGCCGCTTGATTAAGAAAAGCATTTGATGATACGTCTGAATAGACGCCTATAGGATGTAACCCAACGCTTCCCCTTATCATTAAAAAGATTGAAAAAGCGAGCGCAATCGACAACAAAATTCTTACAAAAATATTGGGGAATCGAAGGTTATAATCTTTAAATTTCAGAACAATTTTAGAAATGAAAAAAATTATCACAAAAAAGACAACAATCACAAGTCCTATCAATAATAAATTATAATTTTCATAGAAAGTTTTTATCAACGCTATTGTGTCATCTTCAATAAAACCAAAAACTAAAACATTAAGATGATCTTGAAAATACGCATAGAAATAAAAGTCTATACAAAACAACGCTAAAAGAATGCCGATAAAAACAGTGTAATAATATTTCAAAAACGTAATAAGGCGTTTAAAAAGAGACTGTCTGCCTATTACAAATAATAAACAAAACAAGAGCGCAGGCAAAACATTTATCCATGCAATTACTGACAAATCAAACCGACACCCCATATAAAATGTTTTTATAATATCAAAACCAAAATCATGTAAATCCACGGCTTTGCCGTAGTACGCGAAAAATATAAATCTGTACGCTGACATTAATAACAAGAATATAAAATTTAACGATATAACTTTAAAAAACATGATTTTGAAATTCTTCATGTATATTTACTCGGGTTCTTAAGGTATTTATCCATCGCTCTTGCAGCTTTTTTACCCATACCCATTGCTTCTATAACAGTATCTCCTCCGACAATATCCCCGCCGGCAAAAATACCAGGCATTGAAGTCATAAAATTATCGTCAATTATAATATACCCTTTTGTATTTGTATTTAAACCTTTAGTAAGCGACGACAGAATAGGATTTGGATGAAGACCTAAAGCTAAAATAACCATATCGGCTTCTATCAAATAGCTAGAACCTTCAACTTCTTTTGAACATCTTCTTCCAGATTCATCAGGTTTGCCAAGTTCCATTTTTACACACTCAACGGATTGAACAAACTTTTTTTCGTCGCCAATAAATTTTACAGGATTGGTTAACGTTACAAATTCTATGCCCTCTTCTTTTGCGTGTCTTTGTTCTTCTTTCCTTGCAGGCATTTCATTTTCAGATCTTCTGTAAACAAGTTTTACGCTTTCAGCGCTAAGCCGCATTGCAGTTCTTGCGGAATCTATAGCGGTATTACCACCGCCAACAACAACAACATTTTTACCCTTATACACGGGGGTATCAAAATTAGGAAAATCAAACGAACGCATTAAATTCACACGCACTAAAAATTCATTCGAACAGTAAATATGGTTTAAATTTTCGCCAGGCACCATAGGAAAAACAGGAAGCCCTGCCCCCACTGCAATAAATACAGCTTTATAGTCTTCGTCAAATAATTCTTGGACAGTTTTTGTTCTACCAATAAGAGTATTTAGAACTATTTTCATTCCAAGGTTTTTTAATTTATTTACTTCTATGTCCAAAATCTTTTTCGGGAGTCTAAATTCAGGAATACCATAACGCAAAACGCCACCCGTATCATGAAGAGATTCATAAACGGTAACGTCATACCCCATTTTTAACAAATCGCCGCCACACGTAAGTCCTGCAGGACCTGAACCTACAATTGCAACCTTTATGTTGTTTTTTTCTATAACAGTATTGTTATCATTATCTTCGACAATCATATCGGCGGCGTAACGCTCTAAATTACCTATAGAAACGCTCTCGCCATTTCTGCCTAAAACACATGACTTTTCACATTGACTTTCCTGAGGACAAACTCTTCCGCACACGGCTGGTAAACTGCTTTTTTGATTTAAAATTTTTATTGCTTCTTTTGGATTATTTTCAGAAAGATACTTTATAAAGATTGGAATATCAACTTCAACAGGACAGCCTTTGCTGCACATAGGATTTTTGCATTGCAAACACCTTTTTGCTTCAGCAAGCATTTCATCATGCGTGTAGCCAGTATTTACCTGATTGAAATCTCTTTTTCTTATTTGAGGATCCCTTTCGGGCATTTTTATTTTTTGTGACATTTGCACTCCATGCGATGATCAAAATTGTCCAACGACATTTGTTCTAAATTTTTAAACAGTTGCAGACGAGAAGAAAGCTCTTCCCAATGCACGAGATGAGCATCGAACTCAGGTCCGTCAACGCATGCAAATTTCGTTTTACCGTCAATAGTAACTCTGCAAGCGCCGCACATCCCTGTACCGTCGAGCATTATAGGGTTCAAAGAGACAACTGTTTCAATGTGTTTTTCTTTTGTGATATCTGCGACAGCTTTCATCATAGGAACGGGACCTATAGCATACACTATATTTATTTTTTCCTCATTCATAACCTCTTTTAAAACATCTGTAACAAATCCTTTTCTACCATACGTACCGTCATTTGTAGCAAATAGGAGAGTGTCACTTTCTTGTTTTAACTCATCTTCGAGTATTATCAAATCCTTACATCTCGCTCCTATTATAGTGATAACTTTATTCTTGACTTTTTTAAGCTCTTTTATGACAGGCAAAACTTCAGCTGCGCCTACGCCGCCGGCAACTGCAACAACAGTGCCATAATGTTTAATGTTAGTAGGCTGACCCAAAGGACCTGCAAAATCCTTTATGCTATCGCCTTCGTTAAGAGATGCCAACTGCGCGGTGCTTTTACCTACTTCTTGAAAAATTATTCTTACTAAACCTTCCTGGGGATTAGTTCTCGCTATCGTTAGAGGCACTCTCTCTCCCTTATCGTCAATTCTAAATATAATGAACTGTCCCGCTTTCCCATTTTTTGCAACTTCGGGCGCATAAATTTCGTAACTGTGCACTTTTGACCCTATTTCTTTTTTACTTACAATTTTGTACATTTCTGCCTCTCAGTTTAATATCTATAAGACATAAAAGCAAAGTTGTTACGTATGAAAAAACGTCAGGTACTCTAAACTCTCAAAGTTTAATCATGGTTTAAGTGAGTAAAAAAATGAGTACGTAGTTCCGCTCAAAAATAAAGATTTAATACCTGCGTCGTAGCACATATAACGCCTTTTTTGAAATCTGTTCTATAATCAAACAACTTTGCGCTAGGGGCATATTGCACCACCAATATAAAAACGAGGCAGTTTTGTTCGCAAACTTTACTCTAAAATATCTATTTTAGAGCTTCTTACTGCAACAAAATTCTTTTTCCCTGCTCTAACATCGACCTCTGCGCTGCAAGAATCTAAAACTTCTCCGTCTTTTCCTAAAAAATTAATTTTAAGAGTATGCATCCCCGCAGGTAAACAAAACCTTGCCATCAAAATTTTATCAGGCAAAGTATTCCATGCGCGTCTGTCTGATTTTTCTGAGAGGGAATTAAACATATTGAACGAAATCTGCGAAAACTCTCCCCAACTCTCTCCAGCATTATTCGAAATTCTCTCTGAAACAGATTTGCCGATAATATATTTAACTGCCGCTCTAGCTAAAGTTTTTGCATATATTTTTTTTATATTGTCGTCTAAACACGCCTTGGCAATTTTTCCTACATTTTGAACTACAAGACCTTTTACTTCTTGCCGATCGAATTGTACTTTAAAAGCAACAATTTTATTTTTAAAGTCTTTGTATTTTGGAAAAGCAACTTTCACATAATCATTTGCAAAAACAGAAAGACCTATAGACTTTGCCTTATTAAAATCTTCTTGCTCTTGACTGTCCACCTGAGCAGCTTCCACATAAGCCCACATATTAGATAAAGCAAACTCTAATACATTATCTATTTTCTCAGGTACAAAACCATTGTAATCAACAACTATACATTCGCCATAATCATTAGGAATTTCTCGCTGATGCGCTTGAGGATAATTTTTCTTTATTTCTGATGCTCTGTCACTCATCCCCAAAGCTAAAGCCGAAGTATAAGCATCGTCAACCAATTCTTTTGGAACAGGTACTTCTGCAATATCATTTTTATAAGCCTTTAACGCTGTATAGTACGAAATGTGGGCATCGTTAAGACAACCGGAGTTTTCATATACAAGCCCCATAAAATATCTTATAAACCCATCGTCTTTATAAAAATTCTTACGATTTGCTTCTATCGCAAAGCTTTTAAAACGTGTATCAATTTGACGAGCTTCAACAACCGCATCATCATCGCGACCCAACAATATATAACCCAACGCCTCAAAGATAGACACGTGCGCTCTCTCAAAATCTTCGCCATAATAGGGCATTGCGCTATCGTTATAAAACATAGATGCCACGCCGGCGCTTATACTCTTTTGATAGTATTCTTCAAACTTTGCTTTCGCCTGTTCAAATCTTTTTGAGCTTGTTAGATAATCGTTTGCAAAATGAGTTACTATACCGGAATCTAAATAATACATAAGAATATTTTTAGATCCATATTTGTTTTTTGATTTTTCAACAAACTCCGCCGCGTCGGAATAATCACCAGAGTCCATTTTAACTCTTAAACTCTTATAGTATTTTGTTAAATTAGCGGCGCACCCTACAAACGTCGTCGTAACCGCCACAAAAAGCATCGATATGACAAGGATGAGCGGTTTTTTTATAGATATAATCCTGCACATTTACGCTTTATACAATTTTCTTGAGATTACTTTTTTTATTTTTTTCTGTCCGATCCAAACAGTTTCGTTTGTTTCCAAGTTTATTAATTCAAGTTCAACTTGATAATATTTAAGCTGGGCTTTTTTATTAGCGTCAACAATTGAATTAATCTGACCTTTTAACATAAAATCAGCCGCCGTCTCGGAACCATGGCTTTTAGCGGAACCGGTTTTTGAATTTCCTGCTTGATCGCTTCTTTCCGCTCTTATTTCAGCGCGCTGATCTTTTGAAGCTACAAACGTTACTTTGCCTGAATTTATGTAACTTCTTGCAAGATCTTTAACAAAAGTTTCGGTGCTTATATGTTCTTCGGTTTTATTTAGAACTAATCCAACAATAACTCTGGGCTTTCTACCGTTTGATTTCGTATAATTCGTTATCCATTGATTTGCAAAAGAATCTATAATCATGTCTTCGGCAACCTGCCGCGAATCTGTATCATTCCAATACCCACTTAAATCAATTTCTTCATTGGAGTCAACCCTTGAAACCTGAGGACCCGAACATGCGATAAGGCAAACTGACATAAGTCCTGTGATAAAATATACTGCAACTTTCTTTAAGTTCATTTTTTATCTCCTGAAAACTACTCTTCTAAATTTTCTTTTCCCTATCTGCAAAACAAATTCTTTTTCAAATTTAACTACAAAATCCTCCTCTGTTTTTTGAGAATCTATCTTTACACCGCCTTGCTCTATAAAACGCCTTGCCTCATTTTTGCTTGATACCATCGTGCTTTCAACAAGAATATCAGATAATTTCATCTCTTCTTTCTTCATTACGTAATATTCTATATCCTCAGGAATATCTTTTTTTGCAAAAATGAGGCAAGGCGTTTTATAGAGCAAGGCGGTGTAAAGATAGATTCTCAAAAAACAGAGGAGGATTTTGTAGTTAAATTTGAAAAAGAATTTGTTTTGCAGATAGGGAAAAGAAAATTTAGAAGAGTAGTTTTCAGGAGATAAAATATACTGCAACTTTCTTTAAGTTCATTTTTTATCTCCTGAAAACTACTCTTCTAAATTTTCTTTTCCCTATC
>NZ_JAIXMZ010000035.1:0-13529 GCF_020328025.1 Candidatus Endomicrobiellum pyrsonymphae
AAATAATATAATAAAATTTGCCGATACAAGTTCACACAGGATAAGATTAGGAGCAAAGTTGACATATGAAGCGACAGAAGTATTTAAACCGTATGTAGGAGGAGCATTTGAATATGAGTTTGCAGGGAAAGTAGATGCGGCATTAGCAGGCTTTGATATAAATGCGCCGGCGCTAAAAGGCGGTAGCGGAATGGGAGAGTTTGGAGTAACAGTGAACGTAGGTAAGCTTTTAATAGATTTAGGCGGGCGATGTCGTGCAGGCGTTCGTACAGGAATAGAAGGAATGTTAAAAGTGAAGTACGCAATTGATACCCGGCAAGTATCGTTGCCGTCGTCTAAAAGTTCTTTCAGTATAGGCGATAGGTTATTACTTGTAAACGCAATTAATACTCGAGGGGGGATAAACACCGCCACTCTACCTGCAGGCGGCTTGCGATATATTACAAACGCTGAGATAAACAACATTGTCGATTCAACTCGAGTACTTGTGGTGCCAGTGTACATATACCATGATTATCCATATGATTGTTCTCAAATAGCAACAATATATGAGACAAACAACATTATCGATCCAACTCTAGGATTGGGCAGGTCAGCGTGCATATATCGTGATTACTCATGTGATTGTTCTCGAAGAACAACATGCTGTTGTTCAAAAAATTGTTCTCGAAGAGCAACATGCTGTTGTTCAAAAAGTAGAAAAGAGGAGCGAGAAGAAGAACGTCAATGTCGATCAATAACGCCATACCGCAACTCTACATGGTATTAACAGAACCCAATACAGCAATGGCAAATAAAAGCAGAGAGGATAGTAAATAAAGAGATAACATATGAAAGAGAGTAGCAGAGTAGTAGCATATTTTGTTCTTTTTCGATGCCATTTCGACTTTCGATAAGGTTAATAAATATAATTTGTCGTTTCCTATGTTTATAGTATTTTAAAGCTATCGCGTGTTTAAATAGTGATTAACAGGTAGCAAAAATTACTTTTGAAAAATTTTGGATTATAGCGCCAAATTATGTACAATCTAAGGTATATTGTTGGCTGGCTGTATGAAAATTGTTTGATTAAATACAGACAAACTTATAGACTCGTCGCGGTATATGCGCAAAATGGTCTCCTAGAGATGGGGGGAAAAACTCTTCCTGCGCATTTGGAGTATCCCACGAAGTTGCAAAAAACTCTTACAACTTTTGGGTTGAGGATTGGGCAAAAAGAAAAGTTGGCGATTACTCAGAGACTTATGTCCAACTATGTAACTTGTATTCGGCATACAAAAGATTTGTTGATGCAAAAAATGCGTATATTTAAGACTATAGAGTTGAATTATCGTAATATAAATGCTAGAAAGAAGCGGACTGATCTTTATGAGAAACTTGGAAATAAAGATAAAGCGCCGAAAGAATGGTTAGAAATTCGCGGTGTTGATTGCAACGATATTCATGCGAAATCGCATGATGTTCATAAAAAATTGTAGCTAACTCAGAGGAAGTAGATGCAAATAAGTCCGGATATTTTATTTTCAATTATGGGTTTCCCGGTAACAAACACAGTTGTAGCGACGTTACTAACAGATATAGTTATCATCGCGTTAGCGGTGTTGGTAAGCAAGGCAGTTGTTCTTAGACCGGGTAATCTTCAGAATGCCGCAGAAGCTGTTATCGATTATTTTAAGGATACTGCCGAAAATATTGCCGGAGAAAGAGCTTCGTTTATATATCCGTGGGCTGTGTCTTTTTTTCTTTTCATAGTAGTTTCAAACATACTTGCGCAAGTTCCCGGGTTTGAGTCCATTAGATTTCATACGTCGATGTCGGGGCGCGATGGCGTAGCGTTTTTGAGAGCTGCTACCAGTGATTTAAATCTAACGCTTGCTCTTGCCGTAGCGTCCGTTATTGCGACCCACTGTTTAAGTATAAAGCACACAGGTATTAAAGGCTACGTTACAAGATTTATTACATTTAAAATGTTTCCTGTATTTTTATTTGTAGGTCTCTTAGAGCTTGTAAATGAATTAGCGAAGTTTTTTTCGTTTTCGTTTCGTTTGTTTGGCAATATTTTCGCAGGGGAAAGAGTTATGGGAACAATGTACGGATTATGTTCTATTGGGCTACCATTGCCGTTTATAGCTCTCGAGCTTATGGTAGCGCTTATCCAAGCGATAGTATTTGCAATGCTTACGATGGCATTTATGCATATAATGACGGACAAATCACATTAATTTTTGTGAAAAGGAGAAAAAAATGACTTTTACAGGCGGAATTATTATTGCAATCGGCGGCATTGCGCCGTCGTTAGGAATTGGTTACATAGGGGCAAAAGCAGTAGAGGCTATAGGACGCAATCCTGAAGCATCGGGCAAAATAATGATAAACATGCTTATAGCAATGGCATTTGCAGAATCTATAGCAATTTACTCTCTTATTTTGGCATTCTAATTTAATAACAAGAGATAAAAAATGGAAATAATACAAAAGTTTGGGCTGGAAGCAAAATTATTTTTATTTCAGCTTGTTAATTTTTTGATTGTAGTATTTGTTCTTAAAAGGTTTTTGTTTTCACCTTTAAAGAAAATGCTTGATGAAAGAAAAAGGAGGATTGCGCAGTCTTTGCAAGATGCTGAAAATGCAAAAATTGCTTTGGAAAATGCAGACGAAGAACGAAAAAAGATACTTGCAAACGCTAAAAGCAATGCGGACAAATTAACAGCATCTGTTAAGGCTTCAATTGACGAATCAAGAACAGAGGCTATAGAAGAAGCAAAGCAACATTCTGCGCAAATCTTAGAAGACGCAAGACATCAAGCAGCGACAGAATTTGAAAATATGAGTAAAGAAATAGGAAAGATCTCTGTTAATCTTTCCGGAAAAGTTTTATCGAAAGTTTTATCAGATTTATTTACTGAAGATGAGAAACAAAAACTTATATCGCGAGCGTTGGAAAAAATAGATGAAAAGATCACAAATTAAAGATATCGCGAAATCTATTGTAACTCACAACGAATTGTCTGAAAAAAATTTGAGTTGGATTTGTTCAAATTTTTCTAGACAAGAACTTAAATTGTTTATACGACTATTGTCCAGAGAAATAAAAGACAACAATGTTGTTGCGAGTTTTGCAGGTGAACTAAGCGATGCAAACAAAAAGAAAATTACAGACATGTTTCCAAACAAAAGGATCTCTTTTGAGCACGACGACATGACTATTGCCGGCGGAATTCGCTTTGAATACAGTGATTTTGTTTTGGATTACAGCGTTACAGGAATAGTAAAAAGAATTTTAAACGCTATAGTCAAATAACTTTAAATATTGGAACATCAACACAAAGTTGCTTGGCTGTACAAGAGAGATTATGATGAAACCAGAAGAAGTAATACAAAAAATCGAAAAAGAATTGTATTCTACACAGACAAATCCTGAACTCGTAAATTTCGGTATTGTCGAAGCTGTTGGTGATGAAATCGTAAAAGCTTCAGGTCTTTCTAATGCCGGGTATTACGAAGAAATAGACTTTGACGACGGATCAGTGGGGTTTGTTTTAAATCTTGACGAAGATTTTGTCTCTATAGTTTTACTTAGAACTTCAGGTCATGTTGTACGCGGTATGAAAGCAAAGACTACAGGCAAAGTTTTAAATGTCGCGGTTTCAGATAAACTTATAGGAAGAGTTGTCAATGCGCTTGGCGAACCTATAGACGGTGCCGAGTTAAAACATGAAAAACCCGCTTATTATCCGGTTGAAAAAATAGCCCCGGGTATTATTCAGAGAAGTCCTGTTGAAGTTCCCTTGAAGACAGGAATTAAAGCTATTGATGCAATGACGCCAATTGGAAGAGGACAGAGAGAGCTTATTATTGGAGACAGAGGTACCGGAAAAACAGCAATCGCAATCGACACAATATTAAACCAGAAAAAGTTGGATATGGGTTTAAAAAGAATGATATGTATATATTGCTCTATCGGGCAAAAACAGTCTAACTTAGCTTCTATTACTGCAAAATTAAAAGATGAAGGCGCATTGGATTACACTATTGTTGTCGCAGCAACATCTTCAGATCCTGCTTCAATGCAATATATAGCGCCGCTTGCCGCGTGCGCAATGGGCGAATATTTTATGGATAGGGGCGAGGATGTTTTAATTGTATATGACGATTTAACAAAACATGCGTGGTCGTATAGGCAGATTTCTCTTTTGATTAAAAGACCTGCAGGACGCGAAGCATATCCCGGAGATATTTTCTACTTACATTCAAGACTTTTGGAAAGAGCTTCTAGAATGTCTGATAAAAACGGCGGCGGATCTTTAACAGCGCTTCCTATTATCGAAACGCAAGGAAACGACTTATCGGCATACATTCCAACGAACGTGGTTTCAATTACAGATGGACAGATATACCTTGAAGCAGATTTATTTAACGCTGGCACGCGTCCTGCAATTAACGTTGGTCTCTCCGTTTCGCGCGTAGGCGGGGCGGCGCAAACTAAATCGATGAAACAATTGGCAGGCTCTGTTAGACTCGAACTTTCACAGTTTAGAGAACTTCAGGCTTTTACACAATTTGGAAGCGATTTGGACGAAGATACATTGAAACGCCTCGAAAGAGGAAAGAGAATAGCGGAAATTCTAAAACAGCCACAGTATCAGCCCTACGACGAACTTTCTGAAATATTGTCAATTTTTGCCGTAACATCCGGTCTTTTTGACAACATAGATGTTGATAAAGTTGCTGAAGTTGAGCGCTCTTTGACGCAGTATATAAAGAAAACATATCCTGAAACTGTAAAAAAACTTTCAGTTAATGCAAAAATAGACGACGCTTTGAGAGCGGAGCTTGAAAAAGAAATCCAAGAATTTAAGAGCATAAATAACTATGGCGCAGAATCTGCAACAGCTTAAGAAAAGAATAAAAACTTCAAACAACATAGCTCAGATAGCAAAAGCTATGGAGATGATATCTGCATCCAAAATACGCAAAGCTCAGGATTCCGTTGAAAAACATAATCCATATGCAAAAAAAATTAAATATATGGTTCAAAGAATTCTTACAGATAAAGATTTACACGACGGTGCAAAAAAGTTTTCAAAGGAAAAAGAAGGCAAGCGTCTTGTCTATATCATATCTCCGGACAAAGGTCTTGCGGGCGGACTTGTTGTAAATCTGTTTAAAAAGGCAAATTCCTATTTAAAATCTGAAGATTATGTCGTTGTCGTCGGTAAAAAAGCTTCAACAGAAGCGACAAGATACGGCTACAATGTGTTAGCATCGTTTCCCATGGGAACCAGTTTCCCAAAATATGATGATTTATATCCTATGATTGACATAGCAAAAAAGTTTTATCTTGCAAGAGAAGTTGTGAAAGTAAGCATCATCTATACTGAATTTAAAAATATGCTCATTCAAGAGTCTGTAGTTGAGGAAGTTTTTCCAGTAAAACCGGATAAAAATTTTAAGATAACAGACATCGATTATATTTTTGAACCAAGTTCGCGACATGTTTTGGAAGATTTGTTGCCTTTTTATTTTGAAGTAGAGTTTTATAGCGCATTTATGAATGCTTACGCTTCGGAACAAGCTGCAAGAATGATAGCTATGAGGAATGCAAAAGATAACGCAAACGATATATCGGCATCATTAACTAACGTTTATAATAAGTCCAGGCAGGAAAAAATTACAAGCGAAATTTTAGATCTTGCAAATGGACAACAGGGAATGGAAAATGGAAAATAAAGAAAAAGAACTTAGTCCGTCAAGCGCTCAGGGGACTGTTATAAAGATTCAAGGAGCGGTTGTAGATTTTAAATTTGAGGGAGCTGTCCCTGAAGTTTATGAAGCGTTGATTTTAAAAATGCCCGACGGAAGTGATTTAACGTTTGAAACAATGTTTGAAATGGATAATTCAGAAGTAAGAACAATCGCTATGGGTTCTACGGATGGTATGAAAAGGGGAATGAAAGCTTCAAGAACTTTTGCTCCAATTAGCGTTCCAGTTGGGGAAAAAACGCTTGGCAGAATATTTAACGTTTTAGGTAAACCGGTGGACGCTTTGGGAGAAATTGACGCTTCTGTTCAACGCCATCCTATACACAGGGAAGCTCCTACTTTTATAGATCAAAAAACAACGCCTGAAATGCTTGAAACGGGCATTAAGGTAATAGATTTAATTTCCCCGTTTACAAAAGGCGGAAAAATCGGTATTTTTGGCGGAGCCGGCGTAGGTAAAACTGTTATCGTTAAAGAGCTCATAAGAAATATTGCCGCAGTTCACAGCGGACACTCTGTTTTTGCCGGAGTAGGGGAAAGAACAAGAGAAGGTACAGATTTGTGGATGGAGATGGTAGAATCAAAAGTTATGGATAAAACCGTTTTGGTTTTTGGTCAGATGAACGAACCGCCCGGCAACAGAATGAGAGTTGCTCTTTCGGCGCTTACAATGGCAGAATATTTTCGTGATGAAAAAGGCGAAGATGTTTTGTTGTTTATCGACAATATTTTCAGATTCGCGCAGGCAGGCAGCGAAGTTTCCGCCCTTCTTGGAAGAATGCCGTCGGCAGTAGGTTATCAACCTAATCTTGCAAAAGACATGGGCGATTTGCAGGAGAGAATCACATCGACCAATAAAGGCTCTGTAACTTCCGTGCAGGCAGTTTATGTTCCTGCCGACGATTATACGGACCCTGCGCCTGTTGCCATATTTTCACATTTAGACGCAACATTAACTCTTGATAGAGCTATTATGGAACAGGGACTATATCCTGCTGTTAATCCTCTTACGTCTTCTTCGAGGCTTTTAGATCCAAATATAGTAGGCGAAGACCATTACAGTACGGCAATGTCAGTTAAAAAGATTTTACAGAAATATAAAGATTTACAAGATATCATTGCAATTCTTGGCATGGATGAACTTTCAGACGACGATAAAATAACTGTTTCGAGAGCAAGAAAAATACAGAGATTTTTAACGCAACCGATGTTTGTTGCGGAAACGTTTACCGGTATCGAAGGTAAATACGTTAAAACTGAAGATGCCGTAAAAGGCTTTAAAGAGATTATTGAAGGCAAATATGATTCTTTACCTGAGCAAGCTTTCTATATGGTCGGGTCTGTTGAAGAAGTCGTTGAAAAAGCTAAGAAATCATCAAGTAGGTAAATTTTAGCGCTTATTGCATTCAAGTAAATGTAGTGTGGAAACGGCGGTCGAGCAATTAAATAAGGCGAGGTAATGAAAAAACAAAAAGAATTAGAGTTGTTTTTTACATTTAATAACGCTTGCCTTTACAGAGGGAATGTTCTTAATATATCCAATTTTAAAAAAGATTTTTGTGATTTGATTGTTACATCGCCTCCTTATAATGTTGGAATTGAATATAATTCAAACGACGATGTTTTAAGTTATAAAGACTATTTAATATTTACCAAAGAATGGCTAACAAATTGTTACTATTGGACAAGAGACACCGGTCGCATGATACTAAATATTCCCCTCGATAAAAACAAAGGTGGACAAAAAAGTGTTGGAGCAGATATAACGCGCATAGCGCAAGAAGCAGGCTGGAAGTATCATTCAACTATCGTATGGAACGAGGGCAATATATCAAGACGCACAGCGTGGGGGTCTTTTATGTCCGCTTCAGCTCCCTATGTAATAGCGCCTGTTGAGTTGATACTTGTCCTGTATAAAAAAGATTGGAAAAAAGTTTATGGTAGCAAAATTTCAGATATAACAAAAAAAGATTTTATGGAATGGACAAATGGAATGTGGACATTTAATGGGGAAAGTAAAAAAAGGATAGGACATCCCGCTCCGTTTCCTAAAGAACTGCCGTATAGAGCTATAAAACTTTTTAGCTTTATAGGCGATGTCGTCTTTGATCCGTTCAGTGGAAGCGGAACTACTGTATTAACAGCAGCGTTGAATAAGCGTATTGGCGTTGGTTTAGATATTGATTTAACTTACTGTAAATTAGCAAAAAATAGAATTTTACAAGATTATAGTCAACTAACTTTATATTGATACAATTGCGCTACTTAAATTTATCGAAAAAGACGTAGTCCGTATGGTTAGCAATATAGAGTTAGTCGACTATAGATGTTTTTGATTTTGATGAGGAAAGTAATGAAAAATGTTTCGCAAAATGAATTGATTAAAAAGTTTTTTGCAAATCACAAACACAGTAGGCATTGTATCGGGTAAATAAATGAAAAAATTTGAAATAGAAATTTTGTCACCGCAAGGCGTCGTTTTTAAAGGCGATCTCATGTCTGCTTCTTTTCCTACGGCAAGCGGTATAATCACCGTACTGCCCGGACATGCTAATCTTGTAACAAAACTGCGCAGTGGAGAGATAATAATCAATTCTTCAAGCGGTATAAAAAAAATTACAGTAAGTGGCGGTTTTATAGAAATTACAAATAACGTTGTTAATGTTGTTGCGGAATTTGCAGCCCATTCAGACGAATCAAACAAGCAAAAAATACAACAAGCCGTAAAGCTTGCAAAGGCGATGAAAATCAAGAGAAAAGAATTTATTGATATGTCGGTTATCGAATCAGAATTAAAAAAATCTGTAGTTGATCTAAAATCATGTCTTGGAATTAAACGTAGAAAAATATAACGTGGCAAACGTGATCTAAATTTGTTTTATTAGGGAGACATATATGTCGTTAAAATCAGTAAATATCAATAGTTTTAGGAGTCTTAGAAACTTACAGATAAAAGATTTGAAGTTAGTCAATTTACTTATAGGTAAAAATAGTTGCGGGAAAACTTCCGTTCTTGAGGCGCTATCTTTACTTATTGGAGCCAATAATCCTACATTACCAATAGACATTCAACATCTGAGACAAATGTCTGTTCATTCTGGTAATGATTTAAAATATTTGTTTAATGATTTTAATATTAGCAATACAATAGATATTAATGCAGAAACTGCTAATAATAAAAAAATGAGTTTAGAAATTAGTCCATTGGTTGGGCTATTTGAAGTTAACAATTCTTTTAACAATGGAGAAAATAAAGATATTTTTCCGCAACCAAGTACGACAGAAGTTCGTAATAATGATGTTATGAAAGGTCTTCACTACAAATTTACTGGTGTATCCGGCAAGTCTTTTGATTTTGATTTTAATCTTGCCTCAGGCAGACTGCCGACGAATACGCCCCCGCCTGAAGTGCTTGGAGCATATATAACTACTAGAAATATGTCATCTATGTGGCACGCTGTTGATCGCTCGATTATGAATAAATCTGAAAATGAGATAGTTGATGTCCTAAAAGAAATATCAGACGATATTATTGGCATCAAAATGGGAGCAAATAATAGTGTTTATTTAGATGTTAAAGGTAAAAAAGAACTATCGCCTATTAACGTTATGGGCGACGGTATCGTTAAAGTTGTTTCTATATTAGCAACGTTAAGACTAATGAAGAATGGAATTTTATTGATAGATGAAATAGAAAATGGGTTATATTTTTCTTCGTTAAAATTATTATGGAAAGCAATTTTTAAAGCATGCCAGCTCTATAATGTGCAGATATTAGCTACTACGCATTCGTATGAGTGTATTAAGAGTTTTTATGATGAGTACGATTCAAATAAGGAGTTAGGTGATGAAATTTCTTTGATTAGATTGGACAAGAAAAATAATGAGTTTCGAGTTGTTTCGTACGATGCGGAAAATATAAAAACTGCTATGGAGAATGAGATGGAGGTAAGATAGTGCGTTCGCTAATTAATATAGAAAAAACGTCTATTTTGCTTGTAGAAGGTAAAGATGAAGTTAATTTTTTCGACATGCTTTTAAAATTTTTAAATATACCTAATGTTCAGTGTATTGATGTTTGCGGTGTTGATAACTTCGGAAATGGGTTTGTCACGCTATCAAAACAAGAGAAGTTTAGAGACGTTGATAAAATTGCTTTTATACGAGATGCAGATAAACGAGCGGAAAGCGCATTAAAGAGTCTTAAATCTTCTGTACGAAGCGCCAATGTTCGTTTTATTAATATCGACGATATTTCTTTAGCTAATAATAATAATGTAAAGGACACTAATGGTGTGCGTTGCGGGGTTTATATAATGCCTGATAATCAAAATTCTGGAATGCTTGAAGATTTATGTATTAAATATATGAAAACCGATTCCATTTGCCATTGTGTAGAAAAATATATTAGTTGCGTGCGAAACAATGGCGGGAAAAATGGCGAGAAATTTGAATTTGAAAATGAATCAAAATCAATAATATTTTCATATTTATCAACTAAACTTGCAGACAGTCCTTCAATTGGTCTTGCAGCGCGACAAAATGTTTTTGATTTTAATAATAAGTGCTTTGATGGCATAAAAAATTTCTTATTAAAAATGTTTTCTTAGGATTCTATTTATTTAATAATAACCCTCTCTTAAGACATAAAAATCAGTCTTGGCGCGTTTTTCTTCGAAATACGTTCTTAACAATTCAAACGTTTCTAGTGGGAAAAGGTAAAAAAGACAAGAAGGAAGGAACAAAAGAGGAAATAAAAATCGAGGGAGTAATTTTGACGATAGATAAACGATAAAATATATATCTTTCGCTCGTTTTGCGTTAAAAGCGTAAAATTTGTCTTGGATTGAATTTAATTTGCCAAAATATGAAAATAGCAATTGTGCGTTGAGGAATTAAAAACATGTCAGGTCATAATAGGTGGCAGGTATTAAACAAAAAAGAAATATCAATGAGAACAGGCATACCTAAGTATCAAATAGAGAGATTTGTAAAAGCTATCAGGACTTATGGATATGAGGAGCTATCCTAAAACAGACAGTCCTTACAAAGTTGGCGCTACAAGTTAAAGAAACTTGCGGGACACAAAATTATTTGGAATTATGCCGTAGATAGCATACTGAAAATTATGCGCCAGTGGCAGACAATTGGTTGTTTGTGTTACTAAGTTAGTATAATTCACATTCTTTAGCTACTATATTCCGCAAGGTTATTGATTATTTTTTTTCTAAAAAACCTTCGCAGTATTTTCTGAAACTCCTCATCCGTCAGCCTCCGACACAGATTGTCATACGCCCTGCCATACGCCACCGCATCGCATCATACGCCACCGCCACCTTCTCCAACCACTCATTGCCACATCGCTGTCTAATATCCTGCCTTCTCCGCTCCGGCGCATCCGGACCGCCACTACCACCACCGCTACCACAACTTTCGGCTAGAATGTACTCAATGTAGCTACGCAGCGCTTCCTTGTCAGACCAGCCTGAGGACGCTGAATATGAACTAGGAAAAAATGAGCTGGATGACAAGCTTGAGGACAAGCTTGAAGATGAAGTCCCAACTTTTTTCGCAAGGCGTTCGTTCTCTACAAAGGCGATCTCTGCGTTCAATACAAATGGATTATCGATATCTAACGCATAACCTGTTTCTAGTAGCCTTGCCTTTGCGAGGACATCCGCATCTACCGCATCTATTATGTCTGCATCGCTGATCCACCACCCCTTCTTATGTCCTAACCACCATACCCCACCCACCACAGTAGCTACCGCTACGGCTCCTACTACTATTTTGGACGTTGTGCTAAGTCCTTTCCAGTGGTCAACTAGAGATTTGTTGTTGCCGGTGCTCGCGCCGGGATTTTCGGGAGGAAGTGGCATATGGTTGGCTATTTTTTCTATAGAGTTTTTATCAACTTTAGTGTTTCTAGCGAACTCGCTAGCTTTGCTACCAGCTTTGCTGGATTTGTCGGGCGAGCATGCCGAAACGAGCAGAGAAAGGCAAACAAATAAGCTTACACATCTTCTTAAATGTAATGTCATCATACTATTTCCTATTTTGTTTCTATCTATCGGTTTTGATAGGTGCGGATAGATTTAGATATTAGAGGAATGTGGACTATGTATCGCTTCACGTGAAAATTCCCTCTTTTATTTTAGCGCCACTTTTTTTGTTTTGCATTTATAAGAAAACCAACTGTACCAAATCAAATCTCTTAACAAATCAAGCTACAACTATTGTAATTATATCAAAGTTTTTAACAAGTCAGCCACAACTATGTGTAATTGTATCAAATCTTTTAACAAATCAGCTACAACTATCGTCATTATACAAAATTAATTCCTTACTTTTTTAATTCCTTACTTTTAACATTTCAACCTTGAAAATTATACAATCAAAATAATCAAAACAATCAAAATTCAATCAGAGATCTTTGTCTTCTTTCTACCCTTAAATCTTCCTGCCTCAAACCTTTCTGCCAGCAAATGTAACTGCCACTATTATATCAATTTAAACCTTCTTATAAGAAAACCAACTATTACCAAATCAAATGTGGTCGCTATTATATCAATTCAGTTATATCAACTTAAACCTTTAATTTACAAGAAAAAAAAGAAGCTCACGGGCATGTCTGAGATATGCTTGTAAGTTTCTTTTTTCTAATGTAAATCCCGAAGTTCAAAGACTTTTCAGACTAGTACAAAGATTTTTTATACGCGAATCACGCATGCGTATATTTTCTCGTCGAAGAGCAAAGACTTTTCAGACTAGTACAAAGATTTTTTATACTATGGCTACAACTTTTTCTTCGACTACAACCTCACCTACAACATCTTTTTCGTCCCCAAATCTGTTTTCAACGCCACCATCATTCCTTCCTCAGCATTCTGCTATTTTTGCTGTTGTTGTGCTTCCGCTGCCTTTTTCAGCGCCACCTCCATCACCGCTTTCATATTGCTAAGCATATTCCACGCCGACACCTTAAGCGTCGTCACTAACGTCACCACGTGCGACTTAAGCACGTGGGGACGAAAAAGATGTTGTAGGTGAGGTTGTGCTTCCGCTGCCTTTTTCAGCGCCACCTCCATCACCGCTTTCATATTGCTAAGCATATTCCACGCCGACACCTTAAGCGTCGTCACTAACGTCACCACGTGCGACTTAAGCACGTGGGGACGAAAAAGATGTTGTAGGTGAGGTTGTGCTTCCGCTGCCTTTTTCAGCGCCACCTCCATCACCGCTTTCATATTGCTAAGCATATTCCACGCCGACACCTTAAGCGTCGTCACTAACGTCACCACGTGCGACTTAAGCACGTGGGGACGAAAAAGATGTTGTAGGTGAGGTTGTGCTTCCGCTGCCTTTTTCAGCGCCACCTCCATCACCGCTTTCATATTGCTAAGCATATTCCACGCCGACACCTTAAGCGTCGTCACTAACGTCACCACGTGCGACTTAAGCACGTGGGGACGAAAAAGATGTTGTAGGTGAGGTTGTGCTTCCGCTGCCTTTTTCAGCGCCACCTCCATCACCGCTTTCATATTGCTAAGCATATTCCACGCCGACACCTTAAGCGTCGTCACTAACGTCACCACGTGCGACTTAAGCACGTGGGGACGAAAAAGATGTTGTAGGTGAGGTTGTGCTTCCGCTGCCTTTTTCAGCGCCACCTCCATCACCGCTTTCATATTGCTAAGCATATTCCACGCCGACACCTTAAGCGTCGTCACTAACGTCACCACGTGCGACTTAAGCACGTGGGGACG
>NZ_JAIXMZ010000035.1:13539-14834 GCF_020328025.1 Candidatus Endomicrobiellum pyrsonymphae
CGTGCGGCTTAAGCACGTGGTGGCGTTGAAAACAGATTTGGGGACGAGGAAGATGTTGCGAGAGAAGTTGCAGTCGCTGCCTTTTCCAGCGCCTCCTCCATCACCGCTTTCATATTGCTAAGCATATTCATCGCCGACACCTTAAGCGTCGTCACTAACGCCACCACGTGCGGCTTAAGCACGTGGTGGCGTTGAAAACAGATTTGGGGACGAGGAAGATGTTGCGAGAGAAGTTGCAGTCGCTGCCTTTTCCAGCGCCTCCTCCATCACCGCTTTCATATTGCTAAGCATATTCATCGCCGACACCTTAAGCGTCGTCACTAACGCCACCACGTGCGGCTTAAGCACGTGGTGGCGTTGAAAACAGATTTGGGGACGAGGAAGATGTTGCGAGAGAAGTTGCAGTCGCTGCCTTTTCCAGCGCCTCCTCCATCACCGCTTTCATATTGCTAAGCATATTCATCGCCGACACCTTAAGCGTCGTCACTAACGCCACCACGTGCGGCTTAAGCACGTGGTGGCGTTGAAAACAGATTTGGGGACGAGGAAGATGTTGCGAGAGAAGTTGCAGTCGCTGCCTTTTCCAGCGCCTCCTCCATCACCGCTTTCATATTGCTAAGCATATTCATCGCCGACACCTTAAGCGTCGTCACTAACGCCACCACGTGCGGCTTAAGCACGTGGTGGCGTTGAAAACAGATTTGGGGACGAGGAAGATGTTGCGAGAGAAGTTGCAGTCGCTGCCTTTTCCAGCGCCTCCTCCATCACCGCTTTCATATTGCTAAGCATATTCATCGCCGACACCTTAAGCGTCGTCACTAACGTCACCACGTGCGACTTAAGCACCTCCCTCAACAACGCCTCCCTCCTCGCCTCGTCCTCCTTCGTCTCCAACACCATCATCTGTTTATTTATCATCATATGCTTCTCTATAACCGCTGTCGTCATCGCCTCCGCTTGCGCCTCCGCCGCTTGTTGCATCTCCACAGGATACGTTGACGCCAACAGTGCATCCGACTTTATCCAATCCGGCAACTTCGGAGTCGCCATCTCCATATTCGCCCCCCCAACGGCGCTGTCAAAGTCATAGTTTTCAAAACCGCCCAAATCATCCCACTTTGCCTCCTCCCTCTCCGTCACCTCCCTCCACGCCGCCGCCTCCAGCCTATTCACTTCCTTCTTCGTCTCCGCCTTCTCACGCTTCAACAAGTCTTTCTTCACCGCCTTCAGCGCATCATCCATAATCTTCGACGTATCTCTCGTCACACCCTCCCTCACCGACATCTGCTTCGTCG
>NZ_JAIXMZ010000100.1:0-2828 GCF_020328025.1 Candidatus Endomicrobiellum pyrsonymphae
CTTCTCCTTTCCCACCAACAGCGCTGTCAAGGTCACACCTTTCAAACCGACTACCAACCAGCTTCATAGCCGATCCATCTCGCACTACATCCTCTGCCCTACCAACGGTTTTAATGTCGTTCTCAAATATACTCAACTCTACATTCCTTACTAGCCCACTTACCCCGCTCCCACCATTCTTGTTCCCTCCACATGAACTCAACACCAAACTAAATATCACAACAACGCTTATCACCCTCTTGAAATTAATCATTCTAAATCCTCTTTCGTTCTTGTAGTCCATACTCTTTAAACTCTTCTTATTTTGTACTTCAGAATCTAAACTCTATTTTTGTACTCTTTTAAATAATCAATTACAACTGTTGTCATTATACAAATTTAATCCCCTACTTTTAACATTTCAACCTTGAAAATTATACAATCAAAACAATCAAAATTCAATCAGAGATCTTTGTCTTCTTTCTACCCTTAAATCTTCCTGCCTCAAACCTTCCTGCCAGCAAATGTAACCGCCACTATTATATCAATCCGATTATATCAGTTTAAATCTTCTAAGAGTTTAATGGACACTGAATATGTCTGCCCATATTCGTATTATATCAAAACTTCTAATTTACAAGAAAATATGAAAACTTCAGGCGCGTTTAGGTGCTGGACTAATTGCCATTGAGTTTTTGTAAGAAAACTTCTACAATACTAGCCCGATACTTTCCGCCACTACTGTTGCATTAGCAACTTGAATTCGTCAAAATGGAATCGTCAGTCGGAGAATTAAAAAAGTTTTTATTAACGATGGATTTTGTATAGAAAGGGACAATTGCGGGTTTGATAGACATGTCACAGCTTTAAGCAACATGGAAAAACAACAATTTGCTACTAAATTAGCAATAAATTGTTTGCTCAAGATGAGATAGCGTGATTTTATGGCATTTATATATAAACGTGAAAGAGTCGTGCGCCTACGACAGCAAAATTAACTAGGCGTAGCAGTAAATGGAGTTTCAGATATGGAAAGTTATCAAACGTAACAATTAAAGCCTTTACAGACGAATACTTAAAATTCGCGGTGACAAATAAACGTCCAGACAGCGTTCACAAAGATGTGGTGACTATAAAACATTTTTGAGAATAACTAACCATTTAAAAATAAACTATCTTAAAGATATTACGACGCATAATATAGAAAGCTATAAAATTATAGAAGGCAATGAAAAAGTTGTGGCATCCACCATAAACAGAGAACTGCATACGATTAAAGCATGGAGTTAGCCTTTTTACAGCAGTAAGCCAGCTTTTAGGACCATCCAAATATAAAAACCACTATGATTTATGCTCATTTATCAAAGGAACATTTAAAAAATTATGTTGATATTTTAGATTTCAGACACTCCGTAGCATGAAAGATTGAGAATTGGAAACAGCGTCCATCGTTTTTGTACTCAAAACGCGCCCTTTTACGAGTAAAAAACATCGGGGAGACGGGACTCGAACCCACAACCTCCTGCTCCCAAAGCAGGCGCGATAGCCAATTACGCTACTCCCCGACAGATCGCAATTTTTAGTAATGCCACTAGATGGTAACAAAAACTAATCTAATTTTACCAGATTTATTTAAAAAATTTATAGACAAAAGCTTACAATTCTTTTTTCAATTCTTCTTCGTCTAATCTTTTTTTGCATACGGCTTTAATGAGAGGATAATCTGCGCGGTTAGAAAGCTTTTCACGCTCTCTTTTATCATAATAGTAATCCAGTTCGAAAAAACACATAGTTTTTTTCTCAGGCGAGAAACACCCAGTTCTTCCGAGCTATCTCCACTACCGACACCGAATGCTTCAACTGTTTAGCGTCATCGGTACATTGTTTACTTGTTGAGTCAATCGTGTAGCTAGGCGACGCTTGTGTCTCTACCGAAAGATATTTCCGTAAAAATTCTCGTCAATAAAAACAAACTACGTTTTCATAATACGTCTATAAGCGTTTTAGAACCTCTTTGGCTTTTTGTAAAGCCTTTGCTCTATGACTTATAGAATTTTTCACTTCGGAACCAAGCTCCGAGAAAGTTTTCCCATATTCCGGAACATAAAAAATAGGATCATACCCAAACCCACTGGTCCCTGCAACCCGCAAGCTTATTGTACCAAATATTTTACCTTCCGTAAAATATATTTTGCCTTCAGGACTCGAAATTGCAATTACAGTTCTAAATTTTGCCGTTCTTTTTTCTGTAGCAACACCGTTCAAAGCAGCAAGAAGTTTTTTATTAGTATCATCGTAGCTACATCCTTCGCCGGCATACCTTGCCGAATAAACACCGGGCGCGCCATTTAAGTAATCAACTTCTAAACCAGAATCATCTGCAATAGTCCATTGTTTAAAAAATTCAGCGGCTTCCCTTGCTTTTTTTGCAGCATTTTCTTCAAGCGTTTTGCCGTCTTCTATTGTTTTTGGGTATTTATCAAAAGAAATCATTGGCACAATTTTAATATTCAAATCTTTTAATATTTCTTTTATTTCTTCGATTTTATGTAAGTTTCTGGTAGCAAAAATTATTTCTTTTATCATTTTTAAAGTTCCTAGCAAAAAAGAATGAAGCGACAAAAATAAAAAATATGGAGTAATGCTAAAATTTTATGCCGTGAAGCCTCCAAACAGCAAAAAAGGACTTTTCCACTAAAATTGAAATCCTTTTTTTATGTATCAAATGTACAACAAACAATGCTAGAATTGGGGTTCAATTCTAGCATTGTTTGTTGTACATTTGATACATAAAAAAAGGATTTCAATTTTAGTGGAAAAGTCCTTTTTTGCTGTTTGGAGGCTTCACG
>NZ_JAIXMZ010000036.1:0-12604 GCF_020328025.1 Candidatus Endomicrobiellum pyrsonymphae
CTGTGCAACGACGAAAAAGAAGATTGTAAACCTTTCGAATTTGACAAGACCAAGGCACCGGCTTTTCTCTTAGGATCTTAGGAAGACATGCGCCTTCTGGTTCATCGCTTGATTTATCGCACGGTACCTTGGTCTTGTCAAATTCGAAAGGTTTACAATCTTCTTTTTCGTCGTTGCACAGCTCAACTTTTTTTAATTCACACTTAAACTCAGCGTCATCTTTTTTTGTACACGTTGTATTGCCGTCCTTTGTTACACAATCCATTTCACCTATAGATTTAATAGGCTTTCTTGCCTTCACAATATCCTCACCATTAATTCCACATAGGTCATAAGCCAACTTTACTTCATTTCTAGCGAGCTCGCCAGCTTTGCCACTAGCTTTTTTGCTAGGCTTACCGCATGCAGAAAAGAGCAGAGAAAGACAAACAAACAAGCTTACACATTTTTTAAATTGTAATGTCATCATATTATTTCCTCTTTTGTTTTTATCTATCGGTTTTGACAGATTCAGATTTAGATATTAGGGGAATGTGAACTATATATTGCTTCACAAATGAAACTTTCCCTCTTTTATTTTAACGCCACTTTTTTTGTTTTGCATTTATAAGAAAATCAGTTATACCAAATCGAGTCTTGGAAAGTCAACTATACCAAATTAAAGAGTTTTTGACAAATCAAACTACAATTATTGTAATTATATCAAAGTTTTTAACAATCTAACCTAAAATCATCAAAGATTATAATCAAAAATCTCCTCAACTACGTGTAAGTAACCAGCAGATATCTCTCGCAAGCGCCTCCGCCAACATCAACGTCTCTGCCGTCGTCACCTTCAGCGCCTCCCCCTTCCCAGCCATCGCCTTCTTCGCCGCCTACTCAGCCACCACAACAAACGCATCCACCACCCCCTTCGCCTTCAGCTTCGCCCAAAGCATCCACCCCCTCATCCCACCCAGTATCCCACACCACCATCACCGTCTCCGCCGCTTCCGCCGCCACCTTCGCCATCTTCGCCGCTTCCACTGCCCACACTGCTCTCTCTTCTATTATCGACGTTGGCGATGGCAGGCGTTGTGGTGTCGTGTGTAATTCGGAAAAGAAATGACAAAATAGAATTAAATTGTTAAACTGATGTTATAATAATAATGTCAGTAAAAATGGGACAGCATGTATATGAAAATAGCGCTAGCGCAAATGCGCGTTAAACAAGGAAACCTCCAAGCTAATTATCAAAATTTAGCGTTGCTTACAAAGAAGGCTAAGAACTTAGGCGCGGATTTGATAGCTTTTCCTGAAATGTGCATATCAGGTTATTTAATGGGTGACAGATGGACTGAAGATGAATTTGTAAATGAGCTTTTATCGTACAACAATAAAATAAATTATTTGGCAAAAGAAACCGGCATCATTATTGTTTACGGCAATATTAATATTGGAAACGGAAAAAACGAAGACGGTAGAATAAGAAAATATAATGCTGTTTATGTAGCGCAGGACGGAAATCTTATTGTAAGAAGAAAAAGTTTGCTTCCTAATTATAGGATGTTTGACGATAAAAGATATTTTTCTTCGGGAATTCAGGAATCTGAATCATTAAGTACTTGCGAAGTGGTAACACTTTCTGACGGAACGAAAATAGGTTTGGAAATTTGCGAAGATTTGTGGTGTAATGATTATAAAAATAATCCTACGCAAGAGCTGATTAAACAGGGGGCAGAGTTTATTATAAATATCTCGGCATCCCCGTTTTCTGTAGGAAAATCAATAGCAAGAGACAATAGAATAAAAGAATTGGAAAATTTAACAGGCGACAAATTCGTGCCGTTCTATTACGTAAACTGTGTAGGCGCACAAAATAATGGCAAATCCATAGTTACATTTGATGGCGATAGCAGAGTTTATTCTAATTCGGTAAAAAGGCAGTGGACATCTTTCATTTATAATTCCAACCAAGGATCATTTGACAGAGGAATACAATTTGAGAATTTTGAATCTTTTGAAATACCTCCTTATCAGGAAGGATTGATTGTAATAAATGACGACTCTTATCATGCGTGTATCGCCGAAGATTTTTCGTTTCGAAGGAATACTCGTAAAAATCTTTCTCAGATAGAGCAGAAGTTTTTAGCGATACAAGAAGCCTATAAATCTATGGATGAAACGCTGGGCAGTCCTAAATATGTATTTGGATTATCCGGTGGTATAGACTCGGCATTGAATATGGTTCTATGTTCTTTGGCGTTAGGAAAAGATAAAATTCTAGCTTATAATCTTCCAACATTGTATAATTCAGACAAAACAAAACAGACAGCTTTAGAATTGTGCGCTAAGATTGGCATCCGGTTAAAATTTATTACAATCAACAATATCTTAAAAGAGTTTAATAAAGCTTTAACTCAAACTCAGGGTTCCAATCTCAAATCTATAACGGAAGAAAATCTCCAAGCAAGAATTAGGACTGTAATTTTAATGGCGCAGACTTCAGAAAATAATGCCGTATTGATTAATAATACAAATAAAGTAGAACTTGCCCTAGGGTACGGAACTCTTTATGGCGATTTAGCGGGCGCATGGTGTCCTCTAGGGGACTTAACGAAAGTAGAAATATGGGAAATGTCGCGTTATATAAATTCTTCTTACGGACAAATAATACCTCAAGAGCTAATACCTGACGAGAACTATAAGTTTAATTCTAGCCAGATACCGCCTTCTGCAGAATTAAAAGAAAACCAATTCGACCCTATGATATGGGGTTTTGATGATTGGCTCTTGGAACAATTCATGGAATACAAAAAACAGATGCCGGAAAAAATACTTAAAACATATCTTGATAGAAAAAATAGTCATGTTAAAGAAAATGATGTGTTTGATAAATACGGCATGGGAGACGCCGTTAAGTTTATTGAGCATATCGAGTGGTTTTTTAATAAATTATATGCCAATGTGTTCAAACGTATTCAAGCTCCTCCTGTACTGGTATTGTCGAAATCGGCGTTTGGAGGAGACTATAGAGAATCGCAGTATAAGTATGAGTTTAGCGACAATTGTCAAAAGTTAAAAATGGAGATATTGCAAAGCGATTGATGCGAGAGGATTTATGGTTATTTAAAATATCTCAGAAGGGTAATTGTTTAGAGGTATAAAAATGGCAGATGTTATAGTTCACATAGGGAGGTTTCAACCACCTACGCTTGCCCATTTGGAAATAATAAAAAAAGCGCAAAGTTTAGCTAAAAAAGTCATAGTAATAGTAGGCTCTGCAAAAAAAGCAAGAAGCGTTTGCAATCCTTGGACATCTCTGGAAAGAATTGAAATGTTGCGTTCTACTAAAGAAATTGACCATAAAAGACTGATTATTGCGCCAATACCAGATAGTAACTATGACTTCTCATGGTGGTTGGCCGAAGTTGAAAAAATAGTAAAACAAAATACAAATTCAGACGATAGTATTGGTGTGATAGGATATAAAAAAGATGATACTAGTTACTATTTGGATTATTTTCCAAAATGGAAATTTGTTGAAATGCCTAAATTATACAGCGGTTTATCTGCAACGCAGGTAAGAGAAAGATTGTTTGAAAACAATTATGTTTCGCATGTGACCGATGAAATTGGTAAATGGCTAACTAATTGGATTGTAAATAATGATGTTATTTATTCCACTTTAAAAGAAGAGTACCATTATATCAAAAAATATAAGGATATGTGGAAGTCCACGCTTTTTACGCCTGTCTTTGTGACTACGGACGCAATTGTAATCTGTAAAGAAAATATTCTTTTAATACGAAGAGGCAATAATCCCGGAAAAAATCTTTATGCAATGCCCGGCGGTTTTTTAGAGCAAACAGAATTTATAACGGATTGCGCTATAAGAGAATTGAGGGGGAAAACTAGAATTGACGTTGATAATAACGCTCTTAAAAAGAGTTTGTCTTTTGTAAAAGTATTTGATGATCCGTTTAGAGATCAAATGGGAAGAAGTATTGCGCATGTTCATTTGTTTAATCTAGAATTAAGCAAGTTTCCAAACGTTAAACTTTCTGACAGCGCTAGCGATGTTAGATGGATGTCCATCAAAAATTTAGACGAGTTGCAAGATAAATTTTTCGGCGATCATTATCAGATTATCAAAAATGTGTTAATGTTCTAGCGATGACCTCAACACTTCAAGGTCGGATTAGCTTTATCTTGTGGATGAAAAACTGCCCGACCTGGACTCGAACCAGGAGACTCCTGCTCCAGAGGCAGACGTGTTACCAATTACACCATCGGGCAATTCATTTTTTAATCTATGGCAAATTATACCAAAAAGTTAGTTTTTTGGCAAAATTTGCATTAAGGTTTTTTGAACAGCGGAAGTGGCGGGAATAGAAAATGTTACTAGGTTTGTATTATGTTGTGAGCTATTACATTACCTTGCGTTTTTCTGTATGTCATGATATAATAACTCTCGGCTAGAGAAAGGGGAAAAAAGAAGCGAGGAGGGAGAGGATGATCGCAACGATAAACGATAAAATATATATCCTTCGCTCGTTTTGCGTTAAAAGCATAAAATTTGTCTTGGATTGAATTTGATTTACCAAAATATGAAAATCGCAATTGAGCGTTAAGGAATTAAAAACATGTCAGGTCATAATAGATGGGCAGGTATTAAACACAAAAAAGCTGCAACTGATGCAAAAAAAGGCAAAGTCTTTACAAAGATTATAAGAGAAATAGTAGTTGCCGCTAAAGAAGGCGGAGCGCAAATTGAACATAATGCTCGCCTGAGAAAAGCTATAGAAGCCGCTAAAGAAGCAAATATGCCGCAGGATAATATAAAAAAAGCTGTACAGAGAGGCAATGGAGAAATCCCTGGCGCGGTTTATGAAGAAATGGTTTATGAAGGATACGGACCTGCCGGCGTAGCTTTGATTGTTGAAATTACAACTGACAACAAAAATAGAACAGCGTCGGATATAAGAAAAATATTCTCAAGTCATAGGGGCAACCTCGGCGAAACAGGTTGCGTAGGATGGATGTTTGATAGGAAAGGATATATAACGGTCAATAAATCAACAGCGGTTGAAGAAACTGTGATGAATATAGCGTTAGAAGCAGGAGTAGAGGACTTTAAGAGCGAAACGGATAGCGATGTGTATGAAATTATTACGTCTCTTGCAGATTTAGATAAAGTGAAAAATACTTTAAAAGAAAAAAACATAGAAGTTGCATCTGCCGAAATATCGATGATTCCGCAAACTCAAATTGCGCTTACAGGCGATGATGCAAGCTGTATGTTAAAACTTATGAATGAATTAGAAGAACATGACGACGTTAAAAATGTTTACGCAAATTTTGATATTTCCGGTGAAGATATGGAGAAATTGGATGTGTAAGCATCCTATAAAAAAATGAGAGTGCTTGGAATTGATCCGGGTCTTTCTCTTACGGGGTGGGGAATTGTTGATGCTTTTTCTAGAGATAAAATTAATCCGGTACAGTATGGTTGTATCAAAACAAGTCCGCCTGTTCCGCTGATAGAACGGTTACAGTACGTACATACAGAGATTCAGACTATCATAAATAAATATAAGCCCGAAGCTGTTGCTATAGAGGAAATATTTTTTCTAAAAGCAGCAAGCAGCGTCGCATCCGTAGGACAATCAAGAGGCGCAATAGTTTTAACTGTTTCAATGAACAAACTTCTATTGTTTGAGTATAATCCTAGAACTGTTAAGATGGCTCTTACAGGATACGGTTCGGCGGATAAACATCAAATACAACACATGGTAAAAACTTTTCTAAAACTTAAAGAAATACCAAAACCTGACGATGCTGCAGACGCTCTTGCAATAGCGATATGCCATGTTAATACCGTAAAATGGGCTTCAAAAAGATAAGGAAGGACGTTGTTTATGATAGATTATTTATGTGGAACGCTGAATTCAAAATCAACAAACAGTGTGACTGTTGACGTAAACGGCATAGGTTACTCGATAGCAATTACAATGTCTTCATTCTCCAAACTCCCAGAAATAGGAAGCGCAATAAAAGTATATGTTGCGGAAGCCGTTGCAGGTATATATGGCGGGGTCGTATATTTGTATGGCTTTCTTTCTAAAGAAGAAAGAGAAATGTACCTCCTTATAAAAGATGAAGTGCCAGGCACGGGCGCTAAAAAAGCTATGGAGTATGTTGATAAAATTTCTAAATCTTTTGCAGACTTTAAAACAGCTGTAATCACTAAAAATCCGTCTATGTTAAATGGTATTTTCGGTTTTACAAAAAAGACTGCCGACAAACTTATTGCCGCTTTAAAAGATAAAATTGTTGCGGTAAATACCATAGGGCAAGAGAAGTGGTCAGGCATAAAAATTAATGAGAATTCAATATTTTCTGACGCAATAGAAGGTCTTGTCGCATTAGGGTATAAAGAACAGCAGGCAAGGGTCGCCGTAACAAAAACTTACGAACATAATGAAAATATTGCGCTAGAAGATTTGATAAAAAAATCTCTACAGGATTTATAATGGACGAATTGGAAAGAATTGTCGAAGCCGCTAGGATTGACGAAGAAGACAAAGTAGAAAACTCTTTAAGACCGCAAAGTCTTGACACTTTTATAGGTCAGGACAAGCTCAAAAAAAACCTTAAAGTTTTTATAGAAGCCGCAAAAAATAGGAGCGAAGCTTTAGATCACTGCTTATTCTATGCTCCTCCGGGACTTGGAAAAACAACACTTTCTCACATAATTGCGAAAGAAATGGGTAGCAATTTAAGAATGACATCAGGTCCTGTTTTGGAAAGAGTAGGGGATTTGGCGGCCATTCTTACAAATCTTTCGGAAAGAGATGTGTTTTTTATAGATGAAATTCATAGGATGAATCATCTTGTGGAAGAGTCTTTATATCCCGTTATGGAAGATTTTGAACTCGATATTATAATAGGGCAGGGACCTTCAGCCAAAACAATTAAACTTCCTGTTCATCGTTTTACGTTAATAGGCGCCACAACGAGAGCAGGGCTTTTATCAAGTCCTCTGAGAGACAGATTTGGTATTATAGAACATTTAGATTTTTACGAAATAAAGGAGCTTATACGCATAGTAAATCGTTCCGCGGCAATAATGAATATCGCAATCGATGAAGACGCAAGCGAAGAAATTGCAAAACGCTCAAGAGGCACGCCAAGAATTGTTAATAGACTTTTAAAGAGAATTAGAGATTTTGCCGAAATAAAAGGCGGTAAAATTACGCGCCTCATCGCCGAAGAAGCGCTTGGGGCTTTAGAAGTTGATAGCGCAGGTCTTGATAAAATGGACAGGCTTATTCTTACAGTTTTAATTAAAAAATTTGGTGGCGGTCCGGTGGGTGTTGATACTATAGCTGTCGCTATATCGGAAGAGTCAGACACCATAACTGATGTTTACGAGCCATATCTTATTCAATCCGGATTTATTGCAAGAACGTCAAGGGGCAGAGTTGTAACAGAAACAGGCTATAATCATATCGGCATTGACCCTCCAAAAAACTTCCAAAAGGAGTTGCTCTAGGCATAAATATGAATGAAATTTCTAAAAAGAAAGTATTACTTCATGTTTGTTGCGCTCCATGTTCTGCATCCGCTGTAAAAATGCTAAGCGTTGAATACGGGATTTCTTTTTATTGGTACAATCCCAATATTTACAATGAACAAGAATACAAAGACAGAAAAGATTCTGCGATAAGGTACGCAAAAGAATTAAATATATCGTTTCGCGAGGAAGAAGATTTTCTTTACAATTACGAGAACTGGAAAAATAAAAGTTTAGAGCAGTGCCATATTTGCTATACTTTTAGACTTGAAAAAACTGCAATATTTGCCAAGCAAAACAATTTTGATTTTTTCACAACTTCGCTTCTCTCGAGTCTATATCAAAAACATGATTTAATAAAGCAAATAGCCAATGATTTGGCTGATAAATACAAAATAAATTTTTTATATTGTGATTTTAGATTTGGTTTTTATGAAGGAAAAAATTTATTAAGACAAAAAGGATATTACATACAAAAATACTGCGCATGCAATAAATCTTATAGAGAGAGATTTGACAACAAATGAAAAAAATATTTGCATGCGCATTATTAGCATTATCGTTATGCGCAAATGCGCATAGCATAGACAAAGTTCAAAAAAATATAGCCGTGGGCATAATACTTGATGCCTCTTCTTTTACGACAGGAAGTTCAAAAGACTTCATTGTTTCAGATTCCGCTAAAAAACAATTAAAGCTTACAAAGGGCATCACTACTGTTGCATGTTCTTCAAAAGGCGTTCGTATAGGCGCACACAATCTAGTTTTACCTGTAACAATAAAACCTTCAAACGGCATAATTTTTGCTAACTCCAAACCATATGCAGGTTATTTAAAATTGATTAAATCAGATCAGAAAATAAGCATCATTAATGTTTTAACTGTAGAAGACTATGTCAAAGGGGTGTTGCCGAAAGAGATGGTATCTACTTGGGTCATAGAAGCTTTAAAAACGCAAGCTGTTATAAGTAGAACTTATACGCTTAGTAATTTATGCAGACATAAGCGACAGGGATTTAATATGTGCGCTACAACGCATTGTCAGGTTTACGGAGGACTGCGAGATGAAGTACCTACAACAAATCAAGCCGTTCAGGAAACTCAAGGAGAAGTCTTAACATACGACGGTAAATTTGCTCAAACACTTTTTCACGCCGCTTGCGGAGGTCGCACGGACAATCCGAAATACTTATGGAAATGGGAAGCTCCTTATTTAAAGGGCATAAAATGCAGTTATTGTCACAAAGCTCCACATATAAAATGGGAGCAAGAGATAGATGCAAATTTAATAAGTAAAAAACTTGCAAATAATGACATCGGCAAAATAAAGAAGATAAAAGTTAAAGGAAAAACTTCATCAGGAGCGGCAAAAGAACTTGAAATAATACATTCCAAAGGCAAAACTATATTAAATGCCTATAAATTCCGTCTTGCGGTTGACGCGCATAAAATAAAAAGCCATGTTTTCAATTCTATCAAAACAAACGGCGATAAAATTTATTTTAAAGGCAAAGGCTGGGGACATAAAGTGGGTTTATGCCAATGGGGCGCTAAAGGTATGGCTGAAAAAGGCAAAACATATAAAAAAATTTTAGAGTATTTCTATCCCGGAACAAAAATAGAAACAGTAATTTATAAATAAATGACAAATCATGACAATATTTTATTAAACTATAATTATGAAATCCCGGAAAGTCTTATTGCTCAAAAGCCGGTTGAAAATAGGCAAGATTCCAAACTTTTCGTTATCGACAGAGCGTCTGAAAAGTTTTATCATAGAAGGTTTTCCGATATTATTGAATATTTTAATTCTGGCGACTGTCTTATAATTAATACCACAAAAGTAGTGCCGTCGAGACTTTTTGGCAAAAAAATCAGCGGGGGAAAAGTAGAACTGTTATTTCTTGATCCTTGTCAGCAAAGTGAAGAATATAAAGTTTTATTAAAACCGTTTATTGCCATAGGTAAAAAAATATATTTTGATGACGGGTACGAATGCGAAATATTGTCAAAAACAGAACTTGGAGAAACTTTAGTTAAATTTAACAAATCGGGAGTTTTGGAATTTTTGCAGGATTACGGCATCATGCCGCTTCCGCCTTACATCAACAGAAAGGGCAATCTTGCTCAAGAATTATCAGACTTCGACAAACAAAGATACCAAACAATCTATGCCAAAAATTTTGGCGCTATAGCAGCCCCTACAGCGGGGCTTCATTTCACTGACGACATTTTAACATGTCTAAAAGAAAAAGGCATAAATATTGCAACTTTAACATTACACGTAGGATGGGGAACTTTTAGACCTATAACTGCAATGGAATTAAATAATCACAATATGCTTCCTGAAAAATTTACATTAGATAAAACAAATGCCGAAATTATAAACTCTGCTATAAAAACCAATAAAAAAATTATTGCCGTCGGCACTACTTCCGTAAGAGCAATTGAAACCATTGCAAAGAAAGTTGGATTTTTAGAAAACGATAAAACATACATGCAAGGATGTTCAGGCGAAACATCAATTTTTATATATCCGGGATATAAATTTAAAATCATAAATACACTTATCACAAATTTACACTTACCGAAATCAACGCCTCTCATGATGACAAGCGCGTTTTCTTCAAGGAAACTTATGCTTAGAGCATATAAGGAAGCCGTACAAAAAAAATACAGGTTTTTTTCATACGGCGATTCGATGCTTATTTTGTAATAATGACAAGTCTTAATCATCTTTGCTACCAAATACTCCAACGGACTATGTCTTCCATTTCTTTAACATCTCTATACTCTTTGTGTATCTTTTAGTTTTTTTGTTAAGTCGCGCCAAGTTATCTCTTATGCTATTGTTAGTACTTTCACTCAAAACAAAGCAATGTCATTTTTTTAAGGCGTTTTGGTTGATTTTATATATGAAAAGTACCCGTTTTTGGTTGATTTTTGTCCGTAATCTTTGTCTGATTTTAGAGTTGCTGAAAAATCTCAAACACATATTGCGCATTTTGAAAGTTGGTATAAGGTTTGACAGTTTCTTATTTTTTAGATACCATGCTCGTGGTCTTTAGACATGAAATTTGAAAAGGAAATCCCGGAAGGTCTTATTGCTCAGAAGCCGGTTGAAAATAGGCAAGATTCCAAACTTTTCGTTATCAACAGAGCGTCTGAAAAGTTTTATCATAGAAGGTTTTCCGATATTATTGAATATTTTAATTCTGGCGACTGTCTTATAATTAATACCATAAAAGTAGTACCGTCGAGACTTTTTGGCAAAAAAATCAGCGGGGGAAAAGTAGAACTGTTATTTCTTGATCCTTGTCAGCTATCACAAATTTGCACTTACCAAAATCAACGCCTCTCATGATGGCAAGCGCGTTTTCTTCAAGAAAACTTATGCTTAGAGCATATAAGGAAGCCGTCGGAGTATGTGGTGAAAATATATAGTATAGTGAACTGTCGTGCGATATTATAACATTGTAATGTGGAGGGATTATGGCTGATAAGTTTTCTTTTGATATTGTTTCCGAAGTGGACATGATGGAAGTGGATAATGCTGTTAATCAAGCGCAAAAAGAGCTTGCAAACAGGTTTGATTTTAAAGGCAGTAAATCGTCCATAGAATTGAATAAAAACGATAAGAAAATAACACTTGTAGCGGACGACGATTTTAAAATGAAGGCTTTGAAAGATATTTTGGAGGGTCGTTTTGCAAAGAGAAGCGTTTCTATAAAATCTTTAAATTATAAAGCTCAAGAAAATGCTTTTGAAGGATATATCAGACAAACAGCTGAAATTATTTCAGGGTTGCCGACGGATAAAGCAAAGGAACTTTCAAAGATCATTAGAGATTCAAAGATAAAAGTACAAACGCAGATAGATGGCACGAAAGTGAAAGTGATTTCGCCCAAAAAAGATGATTTACAACAAGTGATAGCTTATTTAAAAGAAGTGTCTTTTTCATTACCATTGCAGTTTACAAATTACAGATAGGTGATTTGAAATACCTGTCAGTAGAGATAGAATATTGATAGTTGACGACGAACAAGGAGAACATCGTCGTTTATTCAAGCAGATTTAAGAGATGTTTTAGTATTTGTCGCGCAAATTGCCCAGTCTATAAATAATGCCAAACTTTATGAAAAGCTTACTGTGAAAACTGCGGAATTTCAACAACTTTCAGCCACTTTAGATACTGCAAAAAGGAAATCCAATAAAAAGGAAATCCAATTTTTGGAAAAAGATGTAAATTTATGTCCTTAAAAAATAAAATCATTAGTGTTATTTCTGAAAAAATTGTTTTTCCCGGTCGGTCGCTTTGCAGATGTCGAGATGGAGTAGCTTTGTTTACAGATGGACTTTTGCCCGGAGAATCGGCAGATGTTCTTGTAATAAAGGATAAAAAAACTTTTAGAGAGGGTTTGCTAAAAAATATTACTTCAAAGTCAAATGAAAGAGCGCTTCCGTTGTGTTCGTCGTTTGGTTTTTGTGGCGGATGCTCTTTTCAAAATACTTCTTATGAAAATCAGGTTAACTATAAACGGGAATTTGTATCTGAACTTTTAAATTTTACAGGAATAGGAGTTTCAAAAATGTTGGTTAGTCCGCAAATTTGGTATTACAGAAATAAAATGGAATTTAGTTTTTTTGATAATGAAAACAGCGCAGACTTAGGTCTTCACCATAAAGGAAGTTTTGATAGGTACGTTTCGGTTCCTCCGTGTTTTATTGCTGACAAAGATTTTTTACAAGCTACAGAAATTGTAAAAGATTTTGCAAATGAAAATAATCTCCATGCTTATAATAATAAAACGCATGAAGGGGTTTTTAGGCATTTGGTTTTACGTAAAGCCCAAAATAACAATCAGTTCCTTATAAACGTAGTTACAAGCGCCGCCGGCAAGATAGCTTTCCTCGAATCTCTTGTAAAAGATCTCGGAAATATTGCGCATAGTGTTTATTGGACGTCAAACGACAGCTTGTCGGACGCGGTTGTGTCTGACAAGCTGACTCTTATGTTTGGGAAGCCGTTTATAACTGAAAAACTGA
>NZ_JAIXMZ010000004.1:0-35072 GCF_020328025.1 Candidatus Endomicrobiellum pyrsonymphae
TGAACTCAACACCAAACTAAACACTACAACTACGCTTATCATCCTCTTGAAATTAATCACTCTAATACCTTTTCGTTTTTATAGTCCAGACTCTTTAAACCCTTCTTACTTTGTTCTTCAGAATCTAAACCATATTTTCGTACTCTTTTAAATAATCAAGCTACAACTATTGTCATTATACAAATTTAATCCCTTACTTTTAACATTTCAACCTTAAAGATTATACAATGAAAACAATCAAAATTCAATCAAAGATCTTTGTCTTCTTTCTACTCTTAAATCTTCCTACCTCAAACCTTTCTGTCAGCAAATGTAACCATCGCTATTATATCAATCCGATTATATCAGTTTAAACCTTCTAATTTGCAAGGACTGAAAAATCTCAAACACATACTGCACATTTTTAAAGTTGGTATTATAATGAAGTTAACAGCATATGGTGCCAATTTTTTGTTAGCATCTTGTGGCATTATACGTGCCGTATTCTGCTGTTTTGTTGCGTCCGCATGCCACCACATGCGCAAAACCGTAACGATTATTGTTGCTAGCATACGAGTTAGAGAAAGCACCAGTAACCCCAAGTACTTTAGAGGTCTCAGAAATCCCTTTTACTGCACAGACTTTTCTTTTTTGAACCGACAGAATCAAGACATTTACCGTAAAATCCTCATGCTAGGTTAAGTTAAATTTAATAATTCACTTACAGTGACTATTTCGTAGCCTTTCTCTTTAATTTCATCAATAAAAGTTCCTAGAAATGATAATACTTTTTTATTTTTAGATAAATCATGCATTAAAAATATTGCTCCGTTTTTAATGGTCTGTTTATACTTTACATGCATCTCTTCAGCGCTCATATCTTGCCAATCAGTTCCAAAACTCCAATTTATCAAATAATAATTATGTTTCTTAGTCGCTTCTATAGCATCGGATTTCATATATCCGTAAGGGAAACGCGCTAAAAACGACTGAATACCAAGGGTTGATTTTATCACTTCTTCACACTGCAAAAGTTCTTTTTCTATTTTTTCTGCCTTATCTTCATCTTTATAAGCATAAAAATTTATATGTTCGTAAGTATGATTACCAATTTCATGCCCTGCAGCAACAACCGCCTTTGCAGTTTCCGGGTCGTCTACTACTCTTGCACCTAGCATAAAAAACGTAGCTTTAACATTTTTTTCTTCCAGTATTTCTAAAATCTGTTTTGTCGCTTTTCCCGGTCCATCGTCAAAGGTTAAAGAAATTTTTTTAACATCTTCCGATCCATCGGCATAAAACATTTTTGTCTGTGCAAAACATGCGATTGAATAAAAAAGAAGTATTAATACAATAATTTTTTTCATTTTGCCCACGCTATAAAACTTGATAGTAATGTTAACGCTCCAGCATTAACCAGCTGCATCCAAAAATTATCATTTAATTTCCAAGGTGCTGCTTCAACAAGCGTTGCTATAATAGCCCCGGCAAATGCAAACTGCCATTTAAAAAGAAATAGCCCCAATATAAAACACACTACAAAACAAGCTAAACTGCCTTCAAAGCTTTTACCTGTAAAAGTTTTATGTTTTCCGAAAGTTTTGCCAACTAAAGCCGCGACAGCATCGCCAAACGAAAGATAAAGCAAACTTGCAAAAACCATATATTTGTTAGGAAATATCAAAATAGCAAGCAACGCGCCCGATAACGTCCATATTAAACCGGTGACTTTATTAGCTTCTTCAGATCTGTAAAACCCTTTAAAATTATTTTTAAAAAAATTATTAAATTTTGGGAATTTAAACCTTGCATATTCAAATAGAGCGACAATGATAACTGCAGCAGTAAGCACATTTACAATGAAATTTTTTGGAAGACACCAATACCCAAAAACATATATAAGTGTTAATAGATGAATTCCTTTTCTTTTTATCTCGTCTTTTGGAACGTTAACCATATTTCTAACACTCCGATGTACAAAAATTTATAAATTTTTAATATATTATCATAAGCATGTAACCAAACATCTTTAATGTCTATGTCATCAACAAAAGCAGATGACGCTATCAGAGCAAATGCTATAATATTTACAGTGAGAATTGCAATATAAGAAAAAAATGTTCCATAAACTTTCAAATCGGGCTGTTCTATGGAAAGAATGTACATGGTAAGAGCAATATGAAAAGATATTGAAAACCCGATAAGAAAAAGATAATACGAATAAAATTGTTTTATATCGGTAAACCAACCAAGTAAAACATAAATGCCTATTATTGCAATTGTATAAATCGGGAAAAAATATGGAGCAAGCGTTATCCATATATTATCTTCAGTTAAAACCACACTTCCTGATTCTGCGCCCAATTTAAATTTTTTTATCTTTGCGCCACTCAAAATCCCAGCTATCGCATGAGAAAGCTCGTGTCCAAATATATAGGTTCTCATAGGTTTATAAAAAACAATCTGAAAAACTATATAACACAAAATTCCTATCCAAAACGGAACATAGAGACTTCCGGCAGAAACTGTGAAATACAGAAATTTTTTAACAAGAGTGTATCCTGCAGCGCAAATTGCAGGTATTAATAAAAATGCAAAAGTATTTCTTAAAAATTTCATTTTTTATAATAAAATAAACACTATAATCTAGCCACAACAAAAGCACCCAATCTACATACCCCTACGGATTAACATCCGTCCGCCACCGCCGAGCTAGGCTCGCCACCCCTTTCAATGAAAGGTGAATTACTACGAGAGGACGGGAAGAGAGGCAAAAGATTGAGGAAAAAAGACACGAGGGGGCGTTAAAACTTAAAAGAGCAACTTAAAGCAATTTGACTCTATATCTACTAATTTTCAGTACCTGAAACGATTTTTGTTCGTGACAGAACAATACCTCGTTCACAATAAAAACCTTCGAGGATAAACTCAACCTGACGGGTGTTTATGTATTTATATATTTAAATAATGTTTTTATCGTGGGAACTGCTACAATTTTTTAGAAAAAGTGGAATAAAAATGGGAATTTACAACAACGTTTTTATCAGAGTAATTTATGCAACTTTTGCAACTTCAACTAATTTTTTAAATGTCGCATTATCGTTTACTGCAATTTCTGCAAGCATTTTCCTATCTATTACAACATTGGCTTTCCTAAGCCCAGAAATAAATCTGTTATAGGGCATTCCTTCTTCTCTTACTGCTGCATTAAGACGAATTATCCAAAGAGTTCTGAAATTTGCTTTATTATCTTTTCTTCCAGTATAAGCATAATTAAGAGACCTTTCTACCTGCTGAATAACCATTCTCCAACGGTTTTTCTTTGTAGCATAGGATCCCTTTGCAAGTCTAAATATTTTTTTCTTTCTTTGCCTAGTATATACAGCACTTTTCGTACGCATCTCAAATCTCCTTAGATTATATAAATGATATTATTAGAAGCCATATGGCATAATCTTTTTCATAGCTTTCATATCTGTATCTGCAACTATCACAGATTTTCTCGATTTTCTATTTTGATTACCGGAATCTCCAGTCATAAGATGCCTCTGTCCGGGTTTTTTATACTTAACTTTCCCTGTTCCTGTGACTTTAAAGCGCTTTTTTGCGCCACTATGCGTTTTCATTTTAGGCATTTTTTCTCCCATTAATTGCAACGGATCAAATCATGTTTACAAAGTCCAAACATGATATGTTATAAATGTTCGTTTTCTACTTTACTTTCTTTTTTGGAACCAATGTTAAGAACACTCTAGTACCCATTGAAGAAATTCTTCCTTCCGTCTCTGCGATGTCAGACAAAGCTTCTTTGATTTTATCCATAATTTTAATTCCCAAATCTTTGTGTTGCATTTCTCTTCCGGAAAACATTGCAGTAAGCTGCACTTTATCTCCACCATCAATAAAACTTCTAGCATGTTTAATTTTAATTTCTAAATCATGCGCACTGATACGAGACCTTATTCTAACTTCTTTTGTACGAGAAATCTTCTGCTTTTTCTTTGCTTCTTTTTCCTTTTTATCCATTTCATACTTAAGTCTAGAGAAATTAACTATCTTGCATACAGGCGGACTTGCCTGAGGAGAAATTTCCACTAAATCTAATTCTTTAATTTGCGCTCTTGCTAAAGCATCGGTTGTTTTTACCACTCCCATCATTGTCCCATCAGAATCTACAAGTCTTACCTCAGGCACTCTGATAAATTGGTTTATACGAAATCTCTTGTTTTCGACGACTCCTCCTCTTGGCATTTGGGACATTGTCCCAACCAATTTTTGATAAAAAAATCAGGAGCGGAATATAAACTCCGCCCCGGAAATATAACAAACGTAAAAGAACACTATTTTACAGTTCTAATCTTTGCCCTCAAGCCACGTACTGCATACGGTGGGTGAAAGCCAGTTGGGACGGCTACTTTCTATAATGACCTGTTGTATAATTCTGCAACAAGCGCCTTGTTTTGTCAAATTTCCACTGTAAAAAAGTATTAACGTTTTGAGAACTGGAAACGTTTTCTTGCTTTTGGTCTTCCTGATTTCTTTCTTTCTACCATTCTTGAATCCCTGGTTAAAAGACCTTCTTTTTTCAATGCTGCTTTTGAAGGTTCGTTAAGTTGCAAAATTGCTCTTGCCAAGCTGTGACTGATAGCCCCTGCTTGTCCGCTGATGCCACCGCCATCAACATTAACATAAACATCATAACTCCTCATTCCTTCCCAAACTTCTAAAGGCTTCAAAGCTAATTTCTTAAGTCTTTCCAAACCGCTAAAATATTCATCCACAGTTTTATCATTGATTACAATTTTGCCACTACCATATGAAATCTTTGCTCTAGCAACCGCATTTTTTCTGCGTCCCGCACTTAAATAAGAAACATTACTCATTTTTTCTCCCTATTCACCGACACCGCTAACTGTGCGCTATGCGTATGTTTATCATCTTTAAATACTCTTAATCTTGTAAGTTGCTTGTCAGCAAGCTTATTTTTAGGAAGCATCCCTTTAACTGCAGCAAACAGAGCTTTCTCAGGGCTCTCAGCCATTAAAACAGAATAAGGCGTTAATTTTGCTCCACCAGGATACCCTGAGTATGTAAAATATGTCTTTTGATCAAGCTTTTTGCCCGTAAGAACAATTCTACTTGCATTTGTAACAACCACAAAATCACCACAATCCACATGGTTGGCATAGAAAACTTTATTTTTACCTCTTAAAAGTCCCGCTATTTCAACCGCAAGTCTGCCCAGAACCTTCTTATTTGCATCTATTAAGTGCCATTTTCTTTCAACTGCATCTTGTTTCGGTAAATGAGTCTTTTTATTCATCTTTTGAAACCTTGTCCCATTAAAAATTATATTTTTTGCTACAACTACGAAAATACACCAGTCCACTCTTCGCTGTCATACTCGACTAAGACCTTCTAGGATAAACTTGCTCCGTCGTCATTCTCACGAAAATGGGAATCTATGCTAAACATTAAAGAAATGGATCTCTGATTTCCGTAGATGACAACTAAAGTGCAAACACATTCTAACTGCCTAGCACACGACTTGTCAAATTTTCAGTGAGACAACCAAAATCTTAACAACAACACCCCGATTATTGTACACATTTAAGTACATAAAAAGCAAACGATGCAGAATAAACTACTAAACGCAGGACAAGCGTTAGCGGATAATAAACTAGCTCATCCGAAAAACAAAAACGAAGCCCGACATATAAAAATCGGCTTCGTTAATTAAAAGCTTACTTGTTTTTGCCAACAATTTTAAAAACTTTTGTTGAACAATGAGGGCATACTCCGGAAATAGCTCTTATACCATTTTTCATTACTACGTCCTGAGGATCCTTTACTTCAACTTGCTTTTTACACTTCATGCATCTTGCCTCTGCCATAATAATATCCTCCATTTTTACCGCTCGTAACCAGGCAAACTTATGTTGACATACCGCACCAATCAATACAAAGTTGTTTAACTACAATTAGCTCTTTATAATAGAAGCGGGCGATGGGAATCGAACCCACATCACAAGCTTGGGAAGCTTGGGTTTTACCACTAGACTACGCCCGCGCTTGCTTATCCTTTTACCTGCTCGTCAGATTCTATACTTTTTTTTAATATGTGTCAATTTTGCTTTAACTAACTCTAACGCCTCCGCAGTGGTAGATACTTCACATTCTTGATGAGCTTCTACAGCAATTTTTAACAATTCTCCAATCCACGGACCAGGTTTTAAGTTCAACTTTTTCATTATTATGTTGCCATCTATAATTTTTGGAAGAGGTTTTGCATTTTTTAATTCGTAATAATACTCTAGCAAATTTCTTACAGATTTTTCCTGAAGCTTTAACTCTTTAGAAGAAAAAACTTTCAGCGTTTTATAAGAGTGCCAATCTGCCGTTGCAATAATAAGCAAGTCGGGAGTATTCTCGCCAACATCTCTAAAAAACTTTAATGAAGCTTTTTTTGTAACAATATTGTTTCTAGTTAAAGTTGACGGACGCATATGATGCTTTACTAAAAACATTGCAAACTCAATATCCTTTTTTCCACATTTGAGCTGACTCATAATTTCTTTCATTTTTTTCGCGCCACGTTCTTCATGCCCAAAAAAACGCATTTTGCCATTCTCAAAAGATGCAGTTTCTGGTTTTGCATTGTCATGAAATAATGCTGTAAATTTTAATAGTCCCACCCTTGTAACATTCTCAGAAAAGAGACAACTATCATCAAAATGTTTTTGTATATCAGCAAAATTTGACGGGAAGTATTTTCTTAGATTGTTTAGAATATTTTCGGCAGACCCCATAGTTTCAAAAGAGTGTTGAAATAAGCCGCCCTCATGATAATAATATTTTTTGCAGGATTTTTTCATTTTATTAATTTCAGGAAAAAGTTCTGCAAGAAGTCCGCATTTGTCCATCTCGTCAATTAAAACTACGGCATTTTTTACTGCCAATACTCTAAAAAATTCATTTTTTATCCTTTCAGGAGCAACTGCACTTATAAGTTTTGCATTTTGTTTTATTTGTTGTAATGTTTTTTTTGAAAATTTAAAATCAAATTCTGCTGCAAACCGGAATGCCCTAAGCATTCTTAAAGGATCTGACTTAAACGATTTTGTGGAAACAACATTTAATGTTTTTGATTTTAAATCTTTTAAAGTATTTTTGTTAGGTAAAATAATATGCTTTTTAAAATTTTCAAAATTCTTCAAATCGAAAGCTACGGCATTAATCGTAAAATCTCTGTTTTGCAAATCTTCTCTTATTGTTTTGCCGTTAATTAAAGATATATCTATATTTGCGACAACGTTATCTTTGAGTATTATTCTGTAAGTTTCGTTTGCCACGTCCAAAGTAATAAGTTTTGATTTAAAAGCCACAGCAATTTTTTTAGAATACTTTAAAGCATTTTTATTTACAGCCAAATCAACATCACTATATTTACGCTTTAAAAACAGATCCCTCGAGAATCCGCCTACCGCGTAAATCTCGTCGTCCTGCGATAATTCGTTAATTTTCTTAATAAATTTATTCAACTGTTATTATATCCACAGTATATTTGTTTTGCTGTTCTTTAAAAATATTTTACTTTTCATTGGGATTAATAATTACAGTAACAGAGTTTTGAGAGAACACCTTATTTGCAACGTTGATTATATCCTGCGTTGTAACTTTCTCTATATCTTTAATAAACTCAGTGTCATATTGATAGCCTTTGCCCGTAACTTCGCGCAACCCATAATAATAAGACTGCTCCCATACTGTCTGCCTGCTCATAACATAAGTACCTTTCATATACGTTTTTGTATCTTTCAATTCTTGTTCAGAGATTTTTACAGTACAAAAATCCTTTAAAATTTCGTCTATTTTTTTTAATGTTAAATCTATATTCTTTTTATCAAGACCTATGTAAACTGCAAAATGACTTTCTTCTCTTCTTGATGGATATACAGCGCCTACTGCGTATGCGAGACCTAATTTTTCTCTAAGCTCTATAAACAACCTGCTTGTCATTCTCCCACCGTTTAAAACGCTTGCGATATTGATAGCGGCAAAATCTTTGTCGTAAAGGTTAGGCGCAGGAAAACCCATATATATGTACGCTTGATTAAATTTACCTTTGATTTCTTTTTTTATAGATTCCGCATGTTTTATATTAAAAGCAGGCATTTCAAATTTTACGCCGGTAGGAACATTTGAAAAATATTTTTCCAAAGATTGTCTTACTATTTTCTCATCAACGTTGCCTGATATAGAAATCAAAATATTTGAAGCATTGTAAGAATACTGATGCCATTTTATTAAATCTTCTCTATTAAGTTTTGAAATAGTTTCTTTAGACCCCAAAATGGGCGTAGAGTACGGAACATTTCTATAAAATATTTTTTTAAACTCGTCGGAAGCAGTACAGCCTATACTGTCTTTGCGAGAATCAAGAATAGCTGTAATGGTTTGTTTTTTAAAAGACAACTCTTTTTCGTCAAATGCAGGATTTATAATTACGTCTGCAAGAATTTCCGCTGCTTTATCAAAATACTCAGGAAGAAAAAACATTCCGATTTCAGTTGTATCGTAGTCAACATCAGTGGACAAATATGCGCCAATATTTTCTGTATCTTTCGCAAGAATCTCACTAGAACGATTTTTTGTAGAATGCGCCATAAGTTTTGCAGTAAGATGAGATATCCCGGACTTATCGGACGTCTCGTTTATCACGGAAACAGGTGTCATAATCCTTGCGGCAACAACTTCTGCTCCGGTTGTTCTGTTGAATAAAACTTTAATATTATTTTTAAGCGTAAAACTTTCCATTTTTCCCCCAAACGCGCTTTGCAGAAACATCATTTGAATCAAAATTACTAAGTACAATAATTTCTTTCTCCGCATATATCTGCTCCCTATGACTAACTTTACCTATACTACTTTTTTGGCAACAATGCCACATTAGAAACTGTCGCAGATGAATAATACTTTTTAAAGAAATTTATTACATCTTCAACTGTCATTTTTTCCATTTTACTGATATATTCATCTATAAACTTGAAATTACCCATCAATTGCCAAAAGCCGTTAATTTCAGCAATATCGCAGGGCCTTTCATGTGAAAATGTCCAGCTGGTTTTTATTGCAAGTTTTGCTCGACTCAATTCTTCTTCAGAAATTCCATTATTGATTATATCCTCAATCTGCTTTTTTATTTCATCTTTTATTGCTACAAGATTTTTGGGATCAAAAATTGACGAAATATACATAACGCCTGCTCCCTTTGTCATTAAATACGAAGAACCTATGGAATATACAAGATGCTTATCGTCATAGAGAGCTTTGTATAATCTTGAACTTTTACCGCCACCCAAAACGCTTGCAGCCAAAGCTGTGACATAAATATCATCCACATTTACATCCGGTCCCAAAAAGCCCGTAAGCATATGCCCAACCGCTACTTTGCCATATTCAACTATATCTTTGCCTTTATGCGTTTTTTCTGTGAGCATCGGTTCTATTGGGATGGACTGTTTGGCAAATTTGCCAAAAGTTTCGTTTAAAAGTTTTTTTATTTTTAGTTCATCAAAATTACCGGACACGACAACAATCATCTTTGCCGGAACATAATGGGTTTTATAATAATCACATATTTCATCGCGCGAAACATTTGTAATAACTTGCGCTAAACCTATAACACTGTTTTTTAATGCGCTTTCCATATAAAGCGTTTCATAAAATTTTTCACAAAGAACAGAATTCGGAGTATCTAAGTGTCTTTGAATTTCTTCAATAACAACTTTTCTTTCCATATCAATTTCGCTCTGAGGAAAAAGAGGATTGCAAACAGCGTCGGCAAGCATTTTTACGCTTTCTTCCACGCCGTCTTGCTGAATGTCTATATGGTACATCGTAAATTCTTTAGAAGTCATAGCATTGATGCAACCGCCCATATTTTCGACATTTCTTGTCATTAAGTCACCGGGATAATTTTTACTGCCTTTAAACATCAGATGTTCTACGAAATGCGAAAGCCCGGCTTGCAACGGATTTTCATCAATCGATCCCACCCTTACAAAAACAGCTACAGACGCTACAAGACTATTTTTATCGTTTATTAAAATGGACGTAAGACCATTCTCATATTTCACAGTTTCTACTCCTTTTGAAGCGCAGCCGATTATAAAAAGTACAGCTGTTATAAGTGATAGTGTTATTTTATTTTTTAGTTTAAATTTTGCACCCATCCGTCCTCCATGTTTAGCAACTTAAGATAATTTAACGCTTCTTCGTATTCTTCTTCTGTCAACGAACGTAATAACTCTTGGAATTTATCTGATTTATAGGCGGGGTGATACTGTGCCATCAAACTTATAAAAGTCTTTCTCGACAATTCTTTCGCTATAAGATATAAAACTTTTTTAGTATTTTCAATATTTCCCGGCAAAACCAAATGCCTTATAATGATACCTTTTTTTGCTACTCCATTGCAATCAACCACTAAATCGCCGACCTGTCTTCTCATCTCTTTTAAAGCCGATTGATTTACTTCAACATAATTTTTAACTCCGGAATACTTAAAAGCTGTTTCGTTATCAGAATATTTTATGTCAGGAAGATATATATCAACTATTCCTTCGAGAAGTTTTAGAGTTTTGACATTTTCGTACCCGCTACAATTATACAGTATAGGTATTTTTAACTCTTTTTTGCGTGCAAGATACACAGACTTTGCAATTTGTGCGCTGTAATGCGTGGGCGTAACAAAATTTATATTATGTGCGCCTCTGTTTTGGAGATCTAACATCATCTCAACTAAATCATCGATACTTATTTCTCTGCCGTTACCAAACTGACTTATTGGATAATTCTGACAAAAAACGCACTGTAAAGTACAATTTGAAAAAAAGATTGCGCCTGAACCGTTTTTTGCGCTTATCGGAGGTTCTTCGCCTGTGTGAATATTGCTACTTGCAATAAATATCTTATCGGTAGTTTTGCAAAAACCTTTCTGTCCTGCGTTTCTATTTACGCCACACTTTCTTGGACATATTACACACTTGTCCATCATAGAGTAAAGCTTTTCTATATTATCTTCAAAATTAATCATCATTCTTGCTACACAAATACCGCGATCAAAAAAACTGCGCCCATCCGGACTTGAACCGGAATCACCGGCTTCGGAGGCCAGTGCTCTATCCAATTAAGCTATGGACGCGTCAAATTACATCACAGAAACGAAATTTCAACTTTATCGATCGACGTAAAGGAAGAATAAATGCAAAAGACAATCACTATCATATGTACTGCTGAGCATTTTCTATTGCGTGTTCTAAGTTCGACAAATCTTTGGTTCCACCTTGTGCAAAATCCGGCTTGCCACCGCCCGAACCATTAATTGCAACGGCAAAAGCTTTTGCAAATTTTCCCGCATTAATCCCCTTCTGCACACAGTCTGCCGTAGCAGAAACTATAAAAAAAGCTTTGCCTTCACTTTTTGAAACTATCAGTAATAACGCAGATTTTAATTTTGCTTTTAGCTGATCTGACATTTCTCTTAAAGATTTCACATCCGCGCCATCAACTAATATACGTAAAAAATTCACTCCGTTAACTTCTTCAATTTTCTTTGCATAATAGTCTATCTTACTGCTTTTATATGCATTAATTTCACTTTCAATTTTTTCAATTCGCACCTGCGCTTTGCTTACAGAAGACTCTTTCTCTAGAGGTAACGGAGGATCGAGAATTTCGTCCAACTTTTCCGAAACTTCATTTATCAAATCATCTCTTTCACGTAACTTTGCATCTCTTTCATTTAATTTTTCTAAAAGTTTAATCAGCAAAGCACTTTTTTTATCCAATTCTTCCAAAATTTTACTTTTTTTAGCTTCTTCATCTAAAATATAATCTTCCGCGGAAATACCGGCAACTGCCTTTATGCGTCTTACGCCTGCAGCAACAGAAGATTCGGACACAATTTTAAACGTTCCAATATCGCCTGTTCTATTAACGTGCGTCCCGCCGCATAATTCCATTGAATAATTGTCATTACTATCTTCGTTTTTTACAGACACTGCTCTCACTGTCTTACCATACTTTTCACCAAACAAAGCCATCGCGCCCGCGTTGCGGGCATCGATTATATCCATGGTTTCAATACACACTGCAGAGTTTGCTCTTACAACTGAATTTACTTTTTTTTCTATTTTAATTAAATCTTCTTTTTTAATTGCTGAAAAATGCGCAAAATCAAAACGTAAGTAATCGCTCGTTACCAAAGATCCCGCCTGCGCTACATGCTCGCCAAGCGCTTCGCGAAGAGCTTTATGAAGAATATGCGTAGCGGTATGATGTCTTGCAATTTGTTTTCTGCGCTCAATATCTATGATTGTTGACACTGTATTGTTTGTCTTTAACGAACCCTTTACAACTTTAACTTTATGGACAAACAAACTTCCTATAGGTTTAGAAACATCTTCAACAATAGCTTCAAAATTATTATTTTCTATTCTACCTTTATCAGAACTCTGTCCGCCTGATTGCGCATAAAAAGACGTTTGCGAAAGAATAATTTCGCCTCCATCGCCGGCACTTAATTCGACAACTTCTTTACCGTCTTTAACTAAAGATAAAACTTTGCCTTCGCTTACATAATTTTCATATCCTTTAAAAACGGTATCATTCGTCTTTTTATGCAATATGGAGTAAAAAGTAACGTCTTTTTCACCTGACCCACCCCAAGCCGCGCGGGATTTTTCTTGAGCATTTTGTTGCTCTGATTTAAAACCGTTTTCGTCAACAGTCAGTCCATTTTCGGAAGCAATTTCTTTTGTTAAGTCATAAGGAAATCCGTAAGTATCGTAAAGTTTAAAAACATCTTTCCCTGCAATAACATTTACGCCCTTAGATTTATAAGAACTTACAATATCGGAAAGCATTTCAGAACCTGACTCAAGCGTTTCTAAAAATTTTTCTTCTTCTATTTTGATAATAGATTTTATATTGCTAAGTTTTGAAGCAAGTCCAGGATATGCTGACTCCATAATGTTAAACACTGTTGAGGCAAGCTCGTTTATAAACGGTTTATCGTATCCATAAGGTTTGCCTTGTCTTAAAGCTCTTCTTAAAATTCTTCTTAAAACATACCCTCTGCCCTCATTTGACGGAAAAATACCATCTGAAATTAAAAAAGTTACAGCCCTTGAATGATCTGCAATCATTCTAAGTTTTGATATATTTTTGCCTTCGTTTTTTATCTTTAATATTTCAGCTGCATTTTCCATTGTAGGCATAAACAAATCGGTATCAAAAATATTCTTTTTTCCGTTTGCCACAGCTACTATTCTTTCCAGCCCCATGCCGGTATCTATATTCTTCCTCGGAAGATTTTTTAGAGAACCATCTGCCTGCCTGTCAAATTGCGTGAAAACAAGATTCCATATTTCAAGATATCTGTCGCAATTACAATCTAGACCGCATGTAGGTTTACCACAACTCATTTCAGATCCTAAATCTATTAAAACTTCCGAACATGGACCGCACGGACCTGTATCGCCCATATTCCAAAAATTTGTTTCGCCGCCCATTCTTATAATTTTATTTTCAGGAACTATCTTTTTCCATATTTCTACGGTTTCTGTATCGTCTTTATAAACAGTTATGTAAAGTTTATCTTTAGGCAACGCCATATTTTTTGTTAAAAATTCCCATGCCCATATAATTGCTTCTTTTTTAAAATAATCGCCAAAAGAAAAATTACCTAACATTTCAAAAAATGTTAAGTGTCTTGTAGTTATTCCAACCTGTTCAATATCCGACATTCTAAAACACTTTTGGCAGCTTGCAGCTCTTGTAAAAGAATCTTTACTCTGACCTAAAAAATGTTGCTTAAACTGAACCATGCCGGCTGAAGTAAAAAGCAACGTTTTGTCGCCTGTAGGAACAAGCGAGTCCGATGAAACAACAGTACAACCGTTATTGTTAAAAAAGTTTAAAAATTCTGCTCTGATTTTTGAGGATTGTTCGTTCATGATGTCGTAATTCTACTAAAAAAATTCTAGCAACTCAAATGATACCCCGACGGCTATGCCACCAACCCGCAAATACCCCGACAATGCCTAGAGGCATTGTCGTCACTTTTTACAAAATGGGAATAAAATGATATTTCGCGCTAAAACGAAAAACACGGACAGTAGTATTAACACTGATCGTGCTTCTTAAATTTCGCTCGCAACCGCTTCTGATTACAATCGCTAATCGCTGTCTCTCGTTCTTGCTATTTATTACATCAAATAGCATATATATAACGTAATATACTTTTATGTATCCAAACACGAGTCAAGCAAAGAACAGAAACTATATTTAAAAATCACAACCAAAACCTTAACAACAATAACTTACACGTTCGTGATATAAAATTTTATTTGGAACTAAGCAAAAAGATGTGAATTTTTGTGAAATTTACTCTGCGCTTATTTTTTAAAGTTTTAGATTTCAATCGTGTCTTAAAGCATCGATAGGATTTAAAAGAGAGGCTTTTCTTGCGGGCCAAACACCAAAAATTAAGCCTGTGAGTACCGAAAAACCGAAAGCAAGAACTACGGAAAAAAGCGTTATATAAGTTTTCCATTCGTCGGCAAACTTGCTTATTATAACTGATATGCCTGTTCCAAGCAATATCCCTATGATGCCGCCCACGCAACATACAAAAATAGACTCAATTACAAACTGAAATAAAATGTCCGCATTATTTGCGCCTATAGCTTTACGCAAGCCTATTTCTTTTGTTCTTTCTGAAACAGAAACAAACATAATGTTCATTATGCCTATTCCTCCAACAAGCAAACTTATAAAAGCAGTAGATCCTAAAAGAATAGAAAATGTTCGTGCTGTTGAAGAATACATTTTTCGAATATCTTCCATATTAGACACTTCTATAGCATCTTGCTCTGAAGACGGCATTCTGTGCGTAAACAGAAGTCTTTTTTTTATAGCATCGGCAACTTCATTCATATTTGCATCATCTTTTACCTGCGCGCCCATATAGTCTAGTTTTCTATCACCCACAACTCTATGCAAAGCAGTGTTTAAGGGTATAATAACTAAATCATCCTCATCAAACCTCCCGTCAAAACCTTTAGCAGGTAAAACCCCTATAACTTGAAAATCTATTTTGTCAATTTTTACATGCTCGCCTATAGGATTAAATTTTTTGTCTTTGTAAATTTTTCCAACTACAGTTTCTCCAAGCAATATAACTTTCTTTCTTCCCTTATTTTCATCTTCTGTAAAAAATCTGCCAATAGACGGATGCGCAGTCTTTAAATCCGCATAAGCTACCGAAACACCGCAAAGAAACATATTGTGATTATTACCATTTGCGGCAATTTGTACTCGCTTATATTTATACCCAGTTATATATTTTATACCGGGAACGTTCTCCTTGATATCATCAACATCTTCGCTTTCAAATTTCATATAGTCGCCGGTTTCATAAGAAATTCCACCTTTTTTTGTAACACCGGGTGAAATGTATAAAAAATTTGTACCCAAATGTGAAAGTTGCTTTTCAACAGATTTTTTCGCACCTGTGCCTACGGCAAGCATTGCAATCAAACTTGCAACACCTATCATTACACCCAAAACTGACAACATGGAACGCATCTTATTTCCTGTAATAGCTCTTGAAGCCTGAATAAAATAATCTTTAATTCTTGATAACGAAAAAGATTTGTATTTGAATTGTCTTGTAGGTTGTTGCTGCGCGCTTACGTTGCTTTTATCTGACACTTTTTCATCAGATATTATAATTCCATCTTGCATCTTTATAGTTCTTGTCGCATAAGAGGTAAGCTCAGGCTCGTGAGTTACCATTATTATTGTTATGCCCGCGTTATTTAAATCTTTAAGTATTTTTATAATTTCTCTTGCGGATTTTGTGTCTAAATTTCCTGTCGGTTCATCCGCAAAAATTATCAGAGGTTTGTTTATAAGGGCTCTTGCAATAGCAACCCTCTGCTGTTGCCCTCCTGAGATTTCACTTGGACGATGGCTTATGCGCTCAGACAATCCTACCATATTAAGCAGTTTTACGGGATCTTCATGTTCTTTTTTATCCTTTAAACTCGCATACATCGCGGGCAGAGCAACATTTTCTAAAATTGTAAGTTTTGGTAAAAGATTAAACTGTTGAAAAACAAATCCTAAATACTGGTTTCTTAATGCGGCAAGCTCGTTATCGGAATAATTTGAAATTTCTACTCCCACTAGTTTATAAGACCCTTCTGTTGGTTTATCAAGCAATCCCAAAATATTTAAAAGCGTGGACTTTCCGCTACCGGAATGTCCCATAATCGCAACGAACTCACCCTGCATAATTTCTAAATCTATGTCGTGCAAGACCGGAACGTCCAACTTTCCCAAATAATATGTCTTCTTGAGATTTTTAAGTTCTATTACATTCATTTTATTTTTATTTACCTGAAAAATATTTTACAACTAGACGAATGCCAACTATTAACACTACATGCCATATCCCAACGACTACGCCAGCCACACCTTTCAATGAAATGGGAATTAAAACTGCGCCGTTTTTATTACTTTTCCGCTTTCGATTTTGCCTTTGGTTTTTGGCTTAAAATCACGACTGTTTCACTCGCATTCAAACCTGAAACTATTTCTGTAAATTTGCCGTCGGTTATGCCCGTTGTTACTTCTCTTATTTCAAATATCGGTTTTTTTGCAGTCCCTGTTTTTATAGTTACCGTCTTTGCTTGCTCTTTTTCCGTAACAAAAATACTTGGAATCGACATCGCATCCTTTTTAGATTCCGCCGTTATCGTTATAATCACGCTCATCCCTGCTCTAAATACTTTGGGCTTTTCTAGAGGTTTTATCCGTATGGTATAGACCGTAACATTGTTTACTGACGTGGATTCATGATATATATGCTCTACAACACCTTCAAACCTTTCAGCTGGATATGCATCTAAGTACATCCTAAGCTTAAGTCCAATCTCAATGCGACTTAAATCTGTTTCATCTATATCCGCAAAAACTATCAAATCGTCAGCCATAGCCAAAATTGTATCAGAAGAAGACACGATCTGTCCGGGTTCTTTATTCCTTGCAATAATAAATCCATCCATCGAAGCTACTATTGGCGCAGGCTTATAAATATTCTGCCACCGTTGATGTTCTTTCTCACTTATCGCCATCGCAGCATCTATCAGTGAAGCTCTTTCCCTGGAACTCATCCAAACAATAATTTGACCTTTTCTTATTGCATCACCTTCCTCTACAAGAATTTCTTCAATTCTTCCGGGAAACTGAGGTGTGATTGCAAGTCTGTTCCTTGGATATACTCTTCCGTTTTCTCTAAACTCTACATGCAATTCCCTCGGTTCAAGCCTTGCTTCCTGTTCTATTTTCTGTTTTTGCGACTTAAACACAGCTATCGCTATTGTTGATGCAACAATCAAAAGCCCAAAAATTAACAATATTTTTTTCATTTATTTTCCTCTTTGTCATTAGTAAAACCTTTCCCTAAAAAATTGTCCCAGTTACCCCTCGATTGCTCCACCTTCTTCCTGTGATCCAACAGTTCTATTTGAAAGTTTGTATAATTGTCTTCCATCGTGTGCCAATCGTGATACGTTAAAAATCCGTTTAGATATTTTTTTGATGAAACTTCCGCTTGCAATTTTAATGCGCTTAAATGATATGTTTCTGTTTCTAGCGCTTCTTGAGCATCGATAAGATCGTTATAGCGTTTTACTGCTTCTACTTTTAATCCATTTATTGTGTCTTTTAATGTTTCTGAGGCTATTTTTAAATTATTTGAAGCCGTTTTGACATTGTTGTAGTTTTTGCCTCCGTCAAAAAAGGGGAATGATACATTTATTTTAGCAACCCATCCTTCAGTATCAGGAGACCATTTATTGGAACGCATCATATCCCCAACAATATCTACCGATGGTAGCCAACATTTTTTCACCATCGCATTGTGAGCTTTACTCGCATCTTGCTTGTATTTGGCAATCAAGAATTCAGGAATTGTTGCTACAAGACTATTGTAGTCGGGTTTTGAGAGCGCTTGTTCTAAAGATATAATTTTTTCATCTGTTTCTAAAATTACAGCATCATCATTTCTACCTATTGCTTTAAGTAAAGCCGCGGAAGTCGTCTCTATATATCTTTGTGCTCTACGTAAATTATGATCGGCTTTCGCAACATTGGCTTCTTCTATCTTTAGCGAACTGATATCTACATCGCCCGAATTGTATTTAAACTTTATTAAATCTTTGTTTTTTATTCTTCTTTCTCTTATTTGGACTGACAATTCAACTGTTTCATACGCCCACATTAAATTTACATATTCAGCACGAGCCGTGCACATAGCATCGGAAACAGCTCTATCGTAATTTGCCTGTGCAACTTTAACAAGGGCAGCTTTCTCTTTTACGTCATTGTATGTTTTAAAGCCTGAAAAAAGGGAAAGAGATGTCTCTAATCCGTAAGAACGCTCTCGTTTTTCAAATTTAGCGTCTGAGAATGTTCCAAACAAAGTCAAGCTAGGAAAGAACGAACCGAAAGAACCATAATATGCTCGCTTTGCATTATCCAAGTTAAGTTTTGCCACAACAATAGACGGATTATTTTTCAAGGTTTGTTCGTCAACAAGCGCTCTATTAATTTTTTCTGCGTAACCATAAGAACATAAAAACATCATTGATAATAAAATCATAACAATCTTTTTCATAGCTAACTAATTGGCCCCCATATTCCCCATTGCGCAAAGATAATCAACAACACTGGATCCATTGTATCAATATTATTTAACTAATTCAACGCACGCACCATAATCATGCAAAATGACACCGAAAAAGAGCAGAATATACTACTTTAATCCCGCAAGGAATTAGAATGAAAAAGGAAACTAAAAAGGCTTCTAAATCGGCGCCTTTTTACATGATATTTTACTTCCTTTTTCCTTCCATTTTTCGATGCCTTTTTTTAATGATTTGACAGGAAAAGGGGAAAATATGTAGTAACTGTCAAGATAAAAATTAAACAGTGACGGTTAGGCATAACAGCTTCCAGCTTTTTTTTATTTAAATTTATTACTCTAAAAATGATATAATATTTTGTCTAACAAAAATCCAAACAACAGGTGTTTTCTATGGCAGCAGAATTTGTACATTTACACAATCATACCGAATATTCACTTCTTGATGGCGCATGCAGATTGACAGATGACAAAGGAAAACCCGGAGCGTTATTTAATCTTATAGCTAATGAATATAAAATGTCCGCTCTTGCTATTACAGATCACGGTAATATGTACGGAGCTATGGAATTTTATTGGGCTGCAAAACAAAGTGGCATAAAACCAATTATAGGTTGTGAAGTATATGTTACTCCAAAATCACGTTTAGATAAAGTTATAGATAGGACAGCTGAAGATGGCGGCAATTACAATCATTTAACGTTGCTTGCCAAAGATTTCGAAGGTTATCAAAACCTTATGCGTTTGGTAAGCGTGGGTTTTACGGAGGGTTTTTATTATAAGCCTCGAGTTGATAAGGAAAGTATAAGAAAATACAGTAAAGGTCTTATTGCTCTTTCGGGTTGTCTTGCAGGCGAAGTTGCGTCAGCGCTACTTAAAGGAAATAAGGAGAAAGCGGAAAAAGTTGCAATAGAATACCGCGATATTTTCGGCGCGGATAATTTTTATATAGAAATTATGGATAATGGTCTTGAAGATCAGAAAAGAATAATTCCCGATTTTATTGAACTGTCAAAAAAAACAGGCATTCCTCTAGTTGCAACAAACGATTGTCATTTCTTAAGAAAAGAAGATTCTAAAATTCACGACATTTTGCTTTGTATTGGCACAGGGAAGATGTTAGACGATGTAAAAAGACTGCGATTCGATTCAGACCTTTTTTATTACCGTAGCGCGGAAGAGATGACAAAAACGTTTTCTTGCGTACCTGAAGCAACAAAAAACACTTTAATCATTGCTGAAAAAATTAATCTTGAAATCAATACAGATAAACTGCTCTTGCCACAATTTCCCGTACCAAAAGAATATCAATCAGATTCAGAATATCTTGAAATGCTTTGTCGTCAAGGACTTGCTGAAAGATACAATATAATTAAACCCGAACATGATGAAAGATTAAGGCATGAACTTTCTATTATTAACAGTATGGGTTTTGCGTCTTATTTTTTAATAGTATCTGACTTCATAAAATATGCAAAAGATCATAGCATTCCAGTAGGACCGGGTAGAGGTTCTGGCGCGGGCTCGATGGTCGCATACACTTTAGGCATTACAGACATTTGTCCGTTAAAATATGATTTACTGTTTGAAAGATTTTTAAACCCTGATAGAAGATCAATGCCTGATTTAGATATAGACTTTGCAGATACGGGACGTGACGAAGTTATAAAATATGTGCGTCGCAAATACGGTGAAGAAAAATGCGCGCAGATTATAACATTTGGCTCAATGCAGTCTAGACTTGTTATAAGAGACGTTGCAAGAGTGATGGGATTTACTCCTACGGAGTCAAATAACATCGCAAAACTTATCCCTCAAAATGCAAGTATTGCTGAGGCTTTAGAGACTACAACAGATTTGTCAAAACTTGTTAAAGCGGACGAACGTATTGCAAAACTCATAGCTACTTCGCAAAAGTTAGAAGGTCTCAAAAGACATACCGGAGTGCATGCCGCGGGGATGGTTATAGCAAATGAAGAAATTACAAATTATTCTCCTCTTGCAAAAGGTTCAAAAGATATTATTACAACTCAGTATGACGGCGTTGTACTGCCTCAGTTGGGTCTTTTAAAAGTTGACTTTTTGGGATTGAGAACGCTTACAATTATTGACGATTGCGTTAAATTTATACATGAAAAAAATCCGGATTTTAATTTAGACATTATTCCGTTAGATGATAAAAAAACTTATCAATTACTTGACGAAGCTAAAACTATGGGCGTGTTTCAGTTAGAAAGTAAAGGTATAAGGGATTTGATAAGAAAACTTCAGCCGAGCAGTATTGACGACATAGTGGCATTAATTGCCTTGTATCGACCTGGTCCTATGGGTTCAGGAATGTTGGACGATTTTGTAAACCGCAAACATGGCAGAACAAAAATTGTTTACGATTATCCTTTGCAAGAACCTATATTGAAAAGCACTTACGGCGTTATTTTGTATCAGGAACAGGTAATGAAGATGTCAGTTGCCATGGCGGGATTCACACCCGGAGAAGCAGACAGTTTACGTAAAGCTATGAGCAAAAAGATACCTGAAGTTATTGAAAAAGAAAGAGAGAAATTTATAAATGGCGCTAAAGAAAAAAATATTGATAGAAAAATATCAGAAAAAGTGTTTAATAACATTGTTGCTTTTGCTGGATATGGTTTCAATAAATCCCACTCTGCTGCGTACGGCGTAGTATCTTATCGTACAGCATATTTAAAAGCAAATCACCCGTTAGAATATATAACCGCTTTGCTTAATAGTGAAATAGGTCGTTCTTCTGTAAAGGGTAATGAAGAAAATAAATTGATAATGTATTTAGAAGATGCCGCTCTTTTTGGTATTAAAGTATTACCCCCAGACGTACAATACTCTGATGGAAATTTTAGAATAGAAGGCAAGAATATACGTTTTGGGTTGCTTGCAGTTAAAACTGTCGGAGAAGGACTAACAGAATCTATAGAGCAAGCAAGATTGGATGGTAAAAAAAGCAAAAAATTTAAGGATTGGAATGATTTTTTACAAAGAATAGATTTGAAATCAACAAATAAGAAAGCTCTTGAAAGTCTTGCAAAGGCCGGCGCTTTCGATACTTTTGGCAAAGACAAACTTGCAATAAGAGCAAGTCTTATTCAAAGTATAGATTCATCTGTGAATAAAACTGAAAAAATAAAACAAGAAAGAGATTCAGCGCAAGGGTTTCTTTTCAATAATTCAGAAACTATGATAAGCGTATCTTCATTACAAAAGGCAAAACCGCTTGAACTTTCTGAAGCGTTAGCTTTTGAAAAAGAAGTTTTGGGATTTTATCTTTCTGGGCATCCGTTAACCCCGAGAAAGAGAGATCTTGTTGCATATTCTAATTATAGGCTTGACAAATTACCGGAACCGAAAGAAAATGTTGATTTTAAAACGGCGCAAAGTGTACGCGTTGCCGGTATGATAGTCTCTGTAAAAAAACTTATTTCAAAAGTAAAAAAAGAACCTTATGCGAGATTGAGAATAGAGGATCTGCACGGTAGTGTTGATGCGATACTCTTCCCAAAAAATTTTGAAAGATTTAGTTCTTATATTACGCCCAATAATGTTGTTGTAGCAAAGGGTGGATTAATGGGGACGCATGGACAACCTGAAATAATAGTAGAGGATATAATGACAATAGATGAAGCCAAAAAGAAATTTCCGGCAAATTGCGGAGAAGTGCATGTAAAAGTTTCTACAACAAGATATGATGATACTTTAAGCGATGAACTAAAGAAAATTTTTAGTCAACATAAGGGCAAAGCAAAAGTTTATCTTGATTTAGAAGATTCCTTACACGGGAAATTTTCTATTGAAACAGAATATCTGTCCGACTGTTCTGATAAATTTATAGACGATGTTGAAACAGCAATAGGTTCCAAGGATTGTGTGGAACTACATTATATGAACATATAGTCAACTAACTTTTATGTTGATACAATTGCGCTACTTAATTTTCAATGAAATTTTGGCTGTTTTATGAGAGGTGGTGTAGTATTGAACTATTGACAAATAAAACAGATGAAATTTACTGAAAAGGGTGTATGGCGCAAAAATAGCGCGTTGCGGCGTTTGACTTCCTAGCAAGAGGAATGAGTTATTGCTTCGTCGGTCCGTCTCGCGTTACATCCATTTTTGAGCTAACGTACCAATATAAAGTTAGCCGACTATATATAAGGAGAGAAAATGCTAGACATCAAAGTTATTAAAGAAAATGTTGAAGCTGTTAAACAAGCGATGCTAAATAGAAATAAAGCTGTCAACTTTGATCAAATATTAAAGTTGGACGAGGAAAGAAAGTTTGTAATAGGGGAGATAGAAAAACTAAGGCTTAAAAGAAATAAAGAATCTGGAGAAATAGGAAAACTTAAAAGAGACGGCAAAGAACCTTCTCCAGATATTCTTGCAGAAATAAATGAAACAAGAGATATAATTCAAGAGCAGGAAAAACAGCTTTTGATGATTAAAAATCAAATGGAAGATTTTCTTCTTGGGCTTCCAAATATTCCTGACGAAAGTGTTCCGATAGGCAAAGATGAAAAAAATAATAAGATTATAAGAGTTGTCGGGGAGATAAAAAAAAATTCATTTCAACCTAAACATCACTGGGAAATTGGAGAGAAACTGGATATTCTTGATTTTGCGACAGCATCAAAAATTTCGGGTTCGCGTTTTGCAGTTTTAAAAAATGAAGGTTGCGCTTTAGAGAGAGCAATTATATCTTTTTTCTTAGATACGCATAAATCAAGAGGATATAAGGAAATAATGACCCCTTATCTTGTGAACGGTGCTTCTATGAGGGGGACAGGTCAGTTGCCAAAGTTTGGAGAAGATGCCTTTAAATGCGCTAACGATGATTTATATTTAATACCTACAGCGGAAGTACCTGTAACAAATATTTACAGAGATTGTGTTTTAGACGAGTCTTTGCTCCCACAAAAACTTGTTTCCTATTCCGCATGTTTTAGGAGAGAGTCCGGAACGTATGGTAAAGATACTAAAGGGCTTATAAGAAACCATCAATTTAATAAAGTTGAGCTCGTAAAATTTGTTAAACCCGAAACTTCAAGCGAAGAATTAGAATCTCTTGTTCTTGATGCAGGTAATGTTTTAGAATTGCTCAAGCTCCCGTATAGAGTTGTTCTTTTGTCAACAGGCGACATGAGTTTTTCATCGGCGAAAACTTATGATTTGGAAGTATGGCTTAGCGGAGATTCAATGTATAGGGAAATTTCTTCATGCTCAAATTTTAGAAATTTCCAAGCAAGAAGAATGAATATAAAAATGAAATATTTTCAAAATAAGAGGAAAGATCTTTTACACACACTAAATGGTTCAGGTGTCGCCGTTGGTAGAACTTTTGCAGCAATACTTGAAAACTATCAGCAAGAAGACGGCTCTGTAGTAATTCCTGAGGCACTGAGAAAATATACGGGTTTCGACATAATAAAATCTAAAAAAGCGCAAGTACTATAGGTGTGGCAACAAACAAAAAAAGCCGACTCTTCTTAAGAATCGGCTTTTTTACTTTACAAAATTTTATTTTTTCTTCTTTTTAGCGACAGTTTCGTTTGCCATTTTTTTTACAACCTTCTTTTTCTTAGACACTGCTTTTTTTCCTGCGCATCCACAAGCCATGTGCGACTCCTTTTGGGAAGAATCTCCCTTTTTATACTTCCGCGCGCGCAAAGCGTGGAAAGTTTCATCTCGGGCACCATTATTACAAAAAAGAAAAAAAAAAGCAAATTATTATTTTAAATCATTTGGAACTTCACGAGGAGGAAGTTTGATACTTCTCATTGCAAAAATGCCGGCAACGATTGAACCAATAAAATAAATAGACCACAGATAAGTGTAATAAGAGCCACAAAGTACAGCGATGCCTGTTGCTATAAACGATGCTACAAAAATGATTAAACTTGCTTCAAGATATCTCCATTTTGTGGGTATTAAATTATAAATATTTGCAAGCTGATAATTATGTCGTCTATGTCTTACATATGCTGCAGCGAGAAGTAAAAATCCTACAGGTGAAACAAACTGGCAAATTAAATGTATTAATATAAGTTGTATCGATGTATGTACGGATTGAAACCACACAGGGTCGTATATATTAATATCGCCCCATGTTGACACAACTCTAGATCCCGTTACGGCAATACTGTTTAGCAAAACAAAAATTATTCCCATTAAAGATCCCATTGTATAAGCGGCAAATTTTGTAGAGTGCGGCGCGCCGCTAGGCGTAGGTACCCAGTGGAAAATAGCAACAAGAATAGAAGGAGCAATTACAGCCATTAAAAAAAATTGCCTCATACAATTTATTATCAATGGCCATGGATGAGATCCTAAAACATTCTGAAAGGGTCGCGTAATAAAATAAATACCAAATATTATGAACGCAAATTCAATTTTTTTAAAACCGATTTCGCCAAACATCATAGAACGAAACTTGCTTGTACGTTTTACTTCAATCGCCATAAAAAAATACAGCGTACCTGCTAGAATCGGCAGGAAAAAAGTTATAATAAAATCAAAATTCATTTTATCTCCGAGCGAACGTAATTGTTTCTGTTGCTAAATGCTTTTAAAGTGTTTCCTAAAAGCATCGTTATTGTCATTGGTCCAACTCCGCCGGGAACAGGTGTTATTGTTATATCCATGTTTTTAACATCGTCAAAATCAACGTCGCCACTCAGTCCGTTAAGCGTTCTATTTATTCCGATGTCAATAACCGTTGCTCCGTCTTTTATAAATTCTTTACTCACAAATTTTGGTTTGCCTATAGCTACGATAACAATGTCTGCGATCTTACACATCTTTTTTAAATTTTTTGTTTTTGAATGAGCCATTATAACCGTTGCGCTGTTTGCAAGTAAGAGCATTGAAAGAGGTTTGCCCACCAAATTTGATCTGCCTATAACAATTGCTGTTTTTCCTTCAATTACTACATTTGATTCATGTAATAAATGTATAACGCCAAGAGGTGTGCAAGAAACTAAAATATTTTTTTTGATTATTTCGTCCCAGTTTTTTGATAAATTGAGAAGTCCTGCATTAAAAGGATTAAGACCGTCAACATCCTTTAAAGGACTTATTGCATTAATGCATTCTTGAGCATCTTCATCATTTGGAAGAGGTAGTTGCAATAAAATACCGTCAATTTTTGGATTTGCGTTCAATTCGTTTATTAAAGCGATAATCTCTTTTCGAGAGGCATTATTATCAAGATTGTGGTGGTAGGATATTATTCCAGCATCTTCGCATGCTTTAATTTTTGATTTAATATAAACTTGGCTTGCAGGATCTTTGCCCACTAAAATCGTTGCAAGACCCGGGACATTTCCCGTTTGCTGTTTAAGCAGAGCAACTCTTTCTTTAATTTCAATTCTTTTATCATTTGATATTTTTTTACCGTCAATTATTTGCATTTATTACCTCAATTGTAGACGCAACATTCCAGTGCGCATTATTGCTGCTTCGTCGAAACAGGATTATATCAACTAATACATTTTATTGCAAGGAACGGTAATATTTAGTACAATCCCTGCTTGTTTGGAGGGGTCGCATAGTTGGTCTAGTGCGCCGGTTTGCTAAACCGGTGTACGGATGAAAGTCCGTACCGAGAGTTCGAATCTCTCTCCCTCCGTTTGAAGATACTGTCATAAAAAATACGTCGTTGTCGTTTGACAAGATGGACTTATTTATATACAATTCTGCTCCCAGTGATTTTTGCGACTGGTAAGCTATGGTGTTGAGTATGGAGGTACAAAATGGCAGTTCGACTACGTTTGCAGAGAAGGGGCAAACCAAAAAGACCTTATTACAGAGTAGTAGCAGTTGATCAGAGGTCTAAGAGAGATGGAGAACCTATAGAGATTCTTGGTCAGTATGATCCAATAGCAGTAGATAATAAATTCAATGTTAATATGGACAGGGTGAATTATTGGCTAGGTACCGGAGCGCAAGCTTCAGAAACAGTGGCTGCATTAATAAAAAAGAACCGAACAATTGAAAATAGATAGTTGATAGTTACTAAGTTGTTTACTACTAAGGGGGGGGGGACTTTTGAAAGAACTTGTGCTTTTAATTGCGAGAGCTTTGGTTGACAGTCCGGAACAGGTAGAAGTCAGAGAAATTGCAGGGGAGAAAGCAACGGTTTTGGAATTAAAAGTCGCCGATGGGGACAGAGGCAAGATTATTGGTAAAGAGGGCAGAATTGTTAAGGCAATAAGAATTATTGTGAATTCAGCTTCCGCAAAACTTAATAAAAGAGCAACTGTCGAAGTAATTGAGTAAGGAAATGGATCTGAAAAAGAACGATTTAAAGTGGAAGATTTCCGACATCTTGGGTTTTGAAGTCTTTAATCAAAACGGACTTCGTTTGGGAATTCTTTCGGATGTTGTGTTAACGGGTAGCAACGACGTTTGGATTGTAAAATGTTACAATGAAGAAATCTTGATTCCTGCATTAAAAAATGTAATAAAAGAGGTAAACATTGCGAGGAAGAAAATTTTTGTTGCTTTACCTAAAGAGTATGAAGACATTTATGGTCAAGTGAAACTGGCTGACGATCTTTTTGAATATAATGGTCATTATGTGTATGAGGATTGACATTCTTACGATTTTCCCTAAGATGTTTAAAGGTCCTTTTACGGAAAGTTTAATAGGCAGAGCGGCAAAAAAAGAATTTCTTAAAATTAATATTGTTGATATAAGATCTTTCTCTGAAGACAAACATAAAAAAGTTGATGATAAGCCCTTTGGTGGCGGTGTTGGAATGGTTATGAAGCCTGAGCCGTTGTACAGTGCTATAAAAAGCGCGGGTGTCAAAAGGAAAAACAGTGCTTATAAAAATCCATATTCAAAACCATATGTTATTTATATGTCGCCACAGGGTAAAACGCTAAACAATAAAATTGTAAAAAACCTTGCAAAGTTTAAATATTTAGTTCTTGTATGCGGGCATTATGAAGGTATTGATGAGCGTGTTATAAATTATGTTGATGAAGAGATATCGGTAGGCGATTATGTTCTTACCGGTGGAGAGATCCCAGCAATGGTTTTAGTCGATAGTATTGCAAGAATGCTTCACGGAGTTGTCAAAGAGGAAGATTCTGTAAAAAACGATTCATTCTATAATGGATTGTTGGATTATCCCCATTATACAAGACCTGCAGTGTTTAAGGGTCATAAAGTTCCAGAGGTACTTTTGTCGGGGGATCATAAAAAAGTTGGCGAATGGCGTGCAAAAGAATCGTATAAAAGAACGAAGGAACGTCGCCCGGATTTATTGATAGACAAAGTAGAAATTGAAAAGTAAAAGGTGATTGGTTGCAGTGCAATGTAAGTGTATCTACAACGACATCGACGCCGACGACGCTGTATAAGGTGGCTGTACTCAGCCAACCCCGCGGGTGTTATGTCCACGGGAAATAAAAAAGTAAAATCTGGGAGTAGTGTAATTGGCTATCGCGCTTGCTTTGGGAGCAAGAGGGTGTAGTGTTTCTTGCTAGTACAAGTTGTTTTGTTGTTCATAAAGGAGAGTAGTAAATGTTATTACTAGAGCATGTTCAGTTAGCGCAGAAAAAGGATTTGGGGGTATCTTTCAAATCCGGCGATCAGATAAAAGTATATTTTAAAGTAGTTGAAGGTGAAAATGAAAGAACACAAGTTTTTGAAGGCGTAGTTATACGTGTGAAAGGTAGCGGACTTTCAGAAACTTTCACAGTAAGAAAAATTTCTTTCGGAGTAGGAGTTGAAAGGATTTTTCCTATTCATTCCCCTCGCATTGAAAAAGTTGAAGTTGTAAGACGTGGAAAAGTGCGCAGAGCAAAATTGTATTATCTAAGAAATCTTTCAGGTAAGGCTGCAAGAATTTCTGAAGATTCTTCTAGAAGATTTGGGAAGAAAGAATCGCCAACGCAAGTTTCTGTTGCAAATTAAGATTGTACAAACGAATGGTAACGTTCTCTTTTGATAGTAGCTTTTACGATAGAGGGTATGATGCCGTTGCAGGCATTGATGAAGCTGGGCGGGGTCCTTTGGCAGGTCCCGTGGTTGTAGCTGCAGTAATTCTTCCCAAAGGCATAATAATCCAAGATTTAAACGATTCAAAACAGTTGTCGCCAAAGAAAAGAGAAAAGCTTTTTGAAATAATAAAAGAAAGAGCTTCCGCTTACGCTATTGAAACTGTTGATAATAAAACCATAGATAAGATCAATATTTTGCAGGCGACATTCCTTGCAATGTCGCGGGCTGTGCTTAGATTACGAGTAAAACCTGATTTTTGTTTAATAGACGGCAATCGTAAAGTCCCAAACCTATCTATTAATCAAGAAACAGTTGTTAGCGGAGATGCAAAAAGTGCACGTATTGCGGCTGCTTCGATTCTTGCTAAGGTCATTAGAGATAGAATGATGGCAGATTATGCAAAGCAATACCCTATTTATGGGTTTGAAACACACAAAGGCTATGGCACGAAGAAACATATAGAAGCCTTGGAGAAGTACGGTCCATGCCCGCTTCATAGACTAACTTTTGCTCCCATAAGCGATATCGTTTCTTAGATAAAACTTAATATTTAGTTGAGTTACTTGTTATCGTTGATATACCGTTACTGGTTTGACTCGGAATTCATTTTGTGTAATATAGTCAAATTACTTAAAATTGCACCATAGGAAGTCCAACTACGCAGTGCGCTATTTTTTGAGCTAACTCTACGAGCTACGCTCTTTTCAGTAAATTTAAGTAGCGCAATTGTATCGATATAAAGCCTAGTTTGACCTGACCATAGCTTGCCACAACTTGCAAACGTCGCAAGTCTCGCAATTGAGAGTCGTTAAACCTTAAACAGAGCAACTTAAAGTGATTTAACTATAGCCAAGGATTTTATGAAAACAACCAAAGATATTGGCTTTGAGAAAGAAAAAGAAGTTGTTGAGTATTTAAAAAAGTTAAAATATGAAGTTATTGAAACAAATTTCAGTACAAAATTTGGCGAGATAGACATAATAGCAAAGCATAAAGACGCTATAGTTTTTATTGAAGTCAAATACAGAAAATCTTTATATAGCGGTGTCCCTCAAGAAGCAGTAACATTTAAAAAACAGCAGAAAATTATTAAGTCAGCAATAACGTATGTCAAGCAGAATAATATCAAAAATGATATTCGTTTTGATGTTGCTGCCGCAGATGATAATAAAGTAGAAATTATAGAATCAGCTTTTACATCTTCCGATCATTCATACTACTTTTAAATAATATAAAGTACAAACGATGTGATTTTAGAAAATCCGTTTGTGATGAGTAATACGCCAGTAAAAATCAACAATATTCCTGATACAATTTCTATTGTTTTATAATGTTTTTTTATAACATTAAAGGCGCTTAAAAATTTATTTACAAAAAGAGCAGTGAGCATGAACGGAATGCCAAAACCCAAAGAATAAAACACCAACAACCAAAACCCGTTTAGAATTGTTCCTTGAGTTGAAGCAACAATTAAAATTGATGCCAAAACCGGACCAATACACGGTGTCCAACCTAAAGCGAATGTTACACCTGTAAAAAATATGCCTATATTTGTTAGTGCTGAGGGTGGACTTTTGCTTGCATAAGAAAAATGTCTATACAGAAAACTGATTTTTAATACTGCGCACATATGCAGTCCAAACAATATGATGATGCAACCGCCGATATATCTCAATATTGCGTTATATTTGCCAAGCAAACTTCCAAACTGACTCACAGACATTCCAAGTCCAATAAAAACAAGAGAAAAACCCAAAATAAAAAGCAAAGTTTTTATAAATATATGCTTTGATGATTTATTTGATGTCTTTAAATCGTCAACTGACATGCCGGTTATAAGAGAAATAAAAGATGGTATTAAAGGCAAAACACAGGGACTTACAAAACTTGTAAGTCCGGCAACTAAACTTATAAAAACAGTGACATCATTGGTAGTCATTTGTCCCCCACGATAAAAATCAAACCTATTAATCATCCTTTTGCGCCATTAGACGCTTTTATTTTACTCTACGCTAGGCGCAAAGTGTGTTTGCAATCATCCTACAACGTCTATTTCCTCTTTTGTGGTATTACTACAGTATTTAATTAATGAATAACCGTAAGTTTTCTATTAAATCTTTTGAGAACTCTTAGGGAATGTTACATGCGACTTGTTAAATCTTGTGTTGATGTGAATTCAAGAGTTATCCAAACTATTGGCGGGCAAGAAAAGAATATACAACTTTTTCTGTTTGACTGCTGTCTATGAAAGAATGCTACATCTTTTCTATGGGTTTGTCAAATTTAAGATATTAAGATATAAAGTATTTATGAAATCTTTATGATTCTTATGTTTCCCTTGCAGATGTGTGTATATCACTCAAGAGTCTTAAGCAAGACTTTAAGGAGCTTTGTCTATTTCCTATTCATCTTCATGTTCATCTCATTTTTCTTCAGGAAGAGCTTTGTTTATACTTTCTTCTAAGATCTCTTTTTTCTTGTTACCTTCTATTTTTTCTGCTAGAACCATTTTGCCGTCTTTGCCTTTTTTAAACAAAATCGAACATGGAAAACCCTTTATTTCTATTTGCAACTTCTTCAACAGGGGGGACTTAAGTAATTCCTCAGTTTTACTTGTATTAACTTTACATATTTTTGCTTTCTTCCCATCATACGTAGATGCAAGTTCATTAACAGTAGGAGAAAAATTTACGCAGTGTGGGCAACCTGGAAGCGAAAAAACAACTAACACCACCGGCTTGTCCGACGACAAAACCTCTCTTTCAAATCCAGCTTCTCCATCAATTTCAACTGGCTTGGGTATTTTGCTAACTCTTTCATCTGCTTTTCTGACTGCGTCTGCGTTTAACATCATCCCAACTGACAATTTTTGGTATATTTCCTTAATTGTTTCATCATATCCGTAGTCACGGTATCGTTCAAGAAATTTCATTACAGTAGTTACAGTATATCTAGTTGGATCGACATAGCATGAATGTTTGGCAGGGTCAACGCATTCACCTAAGCCTCTGTCAATATCATCATGGAGACAACACGAGGAAATTCCCTTTGAATTATCTCTTGGAACAATGTTAGTGTTATAACATACACCTTTCTTTGGATCAATACATCGACTTTTCTTAAGACCCCATTGAACCATGTTTTCATCGTAACAACACGTAGTCGTAAGTGGGTCCTTGTTGCTTCCACATGAACACAACACAAAGCTAAATAAAACAATAATGCTTACGACTTTATTGAAATTAATCAAATCCCCTCCCCCGTGTTTTATTTACAAGCGTAATATATAAGTCTTTTGTCTTTCTTTACAAACAGTATTTATAGAAACGACTAGCTCTCGTAACTGTTGTGATTATACAAAACTAATTATACCAATTTAAACCTTTTTTTTAGTTTGCCCATGTTGGCGCTGGAACATTAAACATGATAGAATTGTTAGACAACAAAAATAAATCGTCAACTAAATTTTTTGTACTTGTAGAAATTGCTTGCATCCCTGTAAATTTCCAGCCCATATTTTCGAGTTCTTCTCTCGCATCGAAATCTTTGTTGACCGTTTCTATCCACAGTTCGCAAGCCTCTTTAAACATTTCTTTGGCATGCGATAAATCTTTGCCTGAAGTCGCTATCAACAAAGACGGACATTCTGCTACAACCTCTTTATGTTTTTGGTCGCAAAAAAATTGTACAACTAATTCTGCTTCTACTATCTGTCCATTTCTCACAACTACCTTGTTTGCTGTTTTCATGCTACTCTCCTTTATTTAGTTTATAATTTACTAAATAATCCCTTTACAACTTGCGGGGATTGATAAAATATCTGTGAAATAATAACATATTGTAAATTACAAAGTAAAATAAAAGGGATATGTTGTGGCTACAGAAAAACACGTATTGATTTCTAGAGGCGGTTAGTTGAATATCCACTCGAACAAAAGATTATAGATTTAATTTCTCGTCAATAAAAAGAACTAACATCAGTATATTGTCGATATTTCAAAAATGCTGCCAACGGGATTTGAACCCGTGATCTCCGCCTTGAGAGGGCGATGTCCTAAACCGCTAGACGATGGCAGCATGAACAGCAAGTGCGCTGTTTCAAACACTAAGCAAATACCTGAGAACAGTGATTATATATAAAACGTGCTTATATTTCAATCAGAACTTATTAGATTGTCAACGCAAAATCAAAAAGATACTAAAAAATAGAAAGATGCAAAATCAAAACAATACTGTTTATATCTAAATCTAACAAGGTAGGAGGCAGGTATAAAACAGTTAAGAATTTGTTAAAACAATATCGCCAAAACGAATTAAGTTTATCATACAATCGGACAAGCATCAATCAAAGTCTTGAAAAAGAACACAATAGTCTATGTGAATTAAAAGAGCGGTTCAAACTTATACAAGACAGCGAAATACCGATATATCGTTATAATTACAGTTATGCACAACAAGCAATATTGTATTTTAGGTTACATTTGAGAATATTAAACAAAAAAGAAATATCAATGAGAACAGGCATACCTAAGTATCAAATAGAGAGATTTGTAAAAACTATCAGGACTTATGGATATGAGGAGCTATCCCAAAACAGACAGTCATTACACGGTTGATGGGACAAATTAAAGAAACTTACGGGCACACTTAGGGTTATTACCCGTAAGTTTTGAAAGTATTTGAAGAAATTGATTTATAGGTCTTTATCTTACTCAGTTGTTTTTATTAACATTTACACGTGGCAAATTTTGGAATTTTGAATATGCTTTTTTCTCCAGTTCACCCATAAGTTCATCCATATCTTCTTCATCGCAAAGTTCCTCTACAAATTTCTTAGCTTTATCTACTTTCGCGCAGTAACGGGCGCTGTCAAGATCATTAGCTGCCTCTTCTGATGCACTATGATCACATCCCCACGTTTTTGCACATTTTTCATGTTCTCCTTTTATATAACGTGCCTGCATACAGTTCGCTCGAGAGTTTATATAGTCTTTCTGAGCTGCTGCACAATCCACTGGACCAAAAAGTGGACACGTTTTAAATTTTTCAGCTCTACTAACCCCAGCAAAACCAAAACACAAAGCAAGTACTAAAACAACTTTTGTTACATCTTTAAATCTAATCATTTAAATTATCCTTTTTTAAGCCATTAGGCTCTTTATTTAACTCTGCGCTTGGCACAAAGTATCTTCCTGCACAATCCAAAGCTACCTGCTTTATCTTTCCTACACACTACGTACTGCTTCCTCCTTCAGTTCATCCATCATCTTCTCCACGCAAAATTCCTTTACAAATTTCTTAGCTTCATCTGCTTTCGCACAGTAACTGGCTCTGTCTAGTTCATTAGCTGCCTCTTCTGATACACTATGGTCACATTCCTGCGAATTTGCACATTTTTCATATTCTTTTTTTATATAAATTGCCTGCAAACAGTTCGCTCGAGAGTTTATATAGTTTTTTTGAGCTTCTGCACAAGTCATCGGTGGTAAAGCTCCTTCACAGATGGTACTACTAACCCCAGCAAAACCAAAACACAAAGCAAGTACTAAAACAACTTTTGTTACATCTTTAAATCTAATCATTTAAACCATCCTTTTTTAAGCCATTAGGCTCTTTATTTAACTCTGCGCTAGGCACAAACTTTCTGCACAATCAAAGCTACCTGCTTTATCTTTCCTACACACTACGTACTGCTTCATCCTTTGTGGTATTTGCTACAACATTCATCTTTTTAAAGAAACACTATTTTAAAGGGACTAAATCCCAAGGAACAAAGTTCCAATGAACAAAACTCAAAGACTTTTCAGACTAATACAAAGATTTTTTATACTGCGACTGCAACTTTTTCTTCAACTACAACCTCTCCTGCAACATCTTCCTCCCTCATCCACACCCACGTCACCCTCAGCCCATTAAGCATACCCCCCGCCTCAGACAGCATAGACTTTAACAGCGCCGGCTTCATCAAATTCACCGTCGCCTTCAACAGCTCCAAGTCCATCAGCTTCAGCGACGTTATCTTATAGTCAGTTATCGCCTTTTTCTTCGCCACCAGCGCATCCATTAACTTTCCCACAACATCTTTCACCGTTTGCTCCATCGACTTCGGCATCATCGCCTCCCTATTATTCAACACCGCCACCAGCTTCACCAAATCCTCCCTCTCCGTCTTCACCTTATCCCACTACAGCAACTGTTCCCAAAATTGCGACTGTGCCTACTGCCAATCTTTTTGGCGTTATGCTAAGTCCTCCGCGACGTTACCGATTTCAC